>JBIINH010000217.1:0-2830 GCA_044337585.1 Bacteroidia bacterium | reverse complement strand
CTATCAGTACTGAGTGTGTCTCCCGCTAAATTGTAAAAAGTAAATGAGGGAAGTTTTTCGGGTAGTGGATAAGAAGCGTATTTCCATCCCGGTATTACAAATAACAATAATGAGATGAAAAAATACTTTTTCATAAAAGTTAATCAATGCGTTGAATTTCGGCACCAATTGCATTTAAGCGTTTGTCAATAAATTGATACCCGCGATCAATTTGCTCAATATTATTGATAGTGCTTGTGCCATTGGCAGCCAATGCGGCTATAAGCATTGCCACTCCCGCGCGAATGTCGGGTGAACTCATGGTTATACCCCTCATTTTTGTTTCACGGTTTGAGCCTATAACCACTGCTCGATGAGGATCGCAAAGGATTATTTTTGCACCCATATCAATCAGGTTGTCAACAAAAAACAAACGGCTTTCAAACATCCATTGGTGAATGAGCACACTTCCTTTTGCTTGGGTAGCAGTAACCAATGCAATCGAAATTAAATCAGGTGTAAATGCTGGCCAGATACCATCTTTAATGGTGAGTATGGAACCATCAATCAGTGATTGTATTTTGTAGCTTTCTTGTGCAGGAAGGTAAATATCATCGCCACGAAATTCCATTTCAATTCCCATTTTTCTGAAGATGGTAGGTATAACTCCCAATTCTGTTATGGCACAATCTTTAATTGTAATTTCTGATTGTGTGGTTGCAGCCAAACCAATAAACGAACCAATCTCAATCATATCTGGAAGCATGCGGTGTTCGCAACCACCAAGTTGTGCAACGCCTTCAATGGTAAGCAAGTTTGAACCTACACCCGATATTTTGCCACCCATTCGGTTAATCATTTTGCATAATTGCTGCAAATAGGGCTCGCTGGCTGCATTGTAAATTTGTGTGGTGCCGGGAGTTAAAGAAGCGGCCATTACTATATTGGCAGTGCCTGTAACAGATGCTTCATCTAGCATCATATAAGCGCCTTTCAATTTGGTGGCATTTATTTTATAAAAACGTTCTTCTCGTAAATGTTCAAACGTAGCACCGAGCGCTTCAAATCCCCGAAGATGGGTGTCAACAGGTCTGCGACCAATCTTATCGCCACCAGGCTCAGGAATATAAGCCATACCAAATCGTGCCAACATCGGGCCAATAATCATGATTGAACCACGAAGTGCAGCTCCTTTTTTCTTAAAATCTTCACTGCGTAGGTATTCTAGGTTCACCTCTTTTGCTTCGAAAGTGTAAGTGTCGTTGAGTATTTTGGTTACTTTCACTCCTAAATCGCCAAGCAATTCTATCAACTTCATCACATCCCTAATATCGGGGATGTTTGAAATGGTTATTTTTTCAGATGTAAGCAATACTGCTGAAAGTATTTGTAGTGCTTCGTTTTTTGCTCCTTGTGGAACAAGTTCACCTTTTAGTGGCTTACCACCTCTAACTTTAAATGAAGTCATGAATTTATTTTCTAATGATTATTCGAATAAATCACTAATTCATCAGCTCTTTATTAGATAAATGGTTTAATTGTTCACCATGCTTTGTGGATTGTAGTTTTTACTAATAAAACCCAGGTCTGCACCAAAGTCGTATTAGTGTACAACATGTCAATAACTATCCTGCGATAAAAATTAGATTGCGGATTAAACACTCTGTATAAAAATTTATTGTAAATCTGAATATGAAGAACTTGTTTTTGGTAATCTTTTGTGTATTTTCAATATCGATAGTTGGACTAGCACAAGACAAGCTTACACCAGAGCTTTTGTTCAAATTGGGAAGAGTAGGTAATCCTCAAATTTCTCCAAACGGAACTGTTGTTTTGTATGAGGTAAAATTTTTCAGTTTAGAAGAGAACAATAGCAAAAATTATATTTACAGTGTGCCCATAAATGGTGGAGTGGCCACTAAGCTTACCAATGAATCTTTATCAGCATTTAATGCCAAGTGGCGACCTGATGGAAAAAAAATAAATTTTCTATCTGCATTCACTGGCAGTGTTCAATTATTTGATATGAACCCAGATGGCAGCGGGATAAGGCAACTTTCCGATATCAATGGTGGCATATTAGCTTATAAAGTTTCGCCTACGATGAACCGCATTGCTTATGCAACTAAAGTAAAATTGGATGAAGCCATGAATGAAATTTACTCAGACCTGCCTAAAACATCAGCGAGAATGGTTGATGGTTTATTTTATCGGCATTGGGATGCCTGGCATGATTATACCTATAACCACATTTTTGTAACAAGTTTTGACGATGGAAAAATAAAACAGGGAGAAGACATTATGAAAGATGAAAAGTTTGATGCCCCTTCTCGGCCATTTGGAAGCGATGATGAATTTAACTGGAGCCCTGATGGAAAAAAATTGGCCTATACCTGCAAGAAATTACACGGCACGCAAGAGGCGTTGAGTACCAATACAGATATTTTTATCTACAATGCCGAAACAAAAACTACAACCAACTTGACAGAAAACAATAATGGCTACGATCGTTATCCTCAATTTTCGATTGATGGTAAACACATTGCTTGGCTAAGCATGCGAAGGGCAGGAAACGAAGCAGATAAAAACAGGTTGATGGTATATTATTTTGATACGAAACAAAACATTGAGGTAACCCTTTTATTTGACCAAACGGTAAATAACTTTGGATGGAGTAATGCAAATAATACCCTTTATTTTACAACAACAGTTGAGGGAACAAAGCAAATTTATCAAGCGAAAGAAATAGGAGGTAAAACAGCCACTACATACGCCTCGGTTGTTCCTATCACAAAAGGCGACCATGATTATACTGGGTTTGATGTGTTTACCACAGCGGATAAAAAGATAA
>JBIINH010000216.1:0-2837 GCA_044337585.1 Bacteroidia bacterium | reverse complement strand
ACCATCGCAGCACGTATGCGCGAATTGTCATTTTTGAACAGGGGTATTCGCATTACCTTGAAAGATGAACGAGTTGACGAAAACGGAAATATGCGTGAGGAAACTTTTCATAGCGAAGGTGGATTAAGTGAGTTTGTAAATTACTTGGATGGTACGCGCGAAAAATTATTACCTCAGCCCATTTATGCTGAAGGTGAGAAGAATGGTGTACCGGTAGAAGTGGCTATCATTTATAATAATGGATACACCGAAAACCTACACTCGTACGTAAACAATATCAATACCCACGAAGGTGGCACACACGTGGCCGGATTTCGCAGGGCTTTAACCCGCACATTGAAGGCATATGCCGAAAGAGAAGGCTTGCTAAAAAATGTGAAAGTAGAGATTGCCGGAGACGATTTTCGTGAAGGTCTTACCGGTGTGATTTCCGTAAAAGTACAAGAGCCACAATTTGAAGGTCAAACCAAAACCAAATTGGGCAATAACGAAGTAACAGGAGCTGTAGACCAATGCGTGGGCGAAATGTTGGACCACTATTTGGAGGAAAATCCGAAAGAAGCCAAACTTATTGTACAAAAAGTATTGTTGGCAGCTACGGCACGTGCAGCAGCCCGAAAAGCACGCGAAATGGTGCAACGTAAAGGTGCTATGGGCGGTAGCGGATTGCCGGGAAAACTGGCTGACTGCTCAGAAACAGATCCGATGAAATGCGAGATATACTTGGTGGAAGGTGACTCAGCAGGCGGAACAGCCAAGCAAGGCCGCGACCGTAATTTCCAAGCCATTTTGCCTTTGCGTGGAAAAATATTAAACGTAGAAAAAGCCCTCGAATATAAGATATACGAAAATGAGGAAGTGAAGAATATGTTTACTGCATTGGGTGTAAGCATAGGCACACCTGATGATAATAAAGCATTGAATATGGATAAGCTTCGCTACCACAAAATCATCATCATGACGGATGCGGATGTTGACGGTAGCCACATCCGTACCCTCATTTTAACACTGTTTTTCCGCTATATGAAACCGCTGATTGAATTCGGCAATATTTATATCGCACAACCGCCTCTTTATTTGGTTAAAAAAGGAAAAGAAGAAGAATACTGCTGGACCGAACCACAACGAGAAGAAGCAGTGCTTCGCTTGGCAAAAGGAGGAAACCCTGAAAACGTAGGCATACAACGCTACAAAGGTTTGGGAGAAATGAATGCGGAACAATTATGGAGCACAACCATGAATCCGGATACCCGCACACTAAAGCAAGTTACCTTGGAAAGTGCCGCAGAAGCAGATCACATTTTCAGCATGTTGATGGGTGATGATGTGCCACCTCGCAGGGAATTTATTGAAGCCAATGCACGGTATGCAAAAATTGATGTATAATCATTGCATGTAAAATTGTTTGAAAGCAGCTTCTTTAAGGAGCTGCTTTTTTTATGCCCGCAATTCGATATTTTCGCCAGATGCGTATTCTCTTAGTAACACTAATCCTATTTGCCACCCTCGCGGTTTCGGCTCAGCAAAATCTGTATTTCGTAAAAATGCATCAGGTAAGTATGGATGCAAAAGAAAACCGCATGATGAATCCCATTGCGTTTTTCAATATGGTTTCTGATACCATTTTGTCATACAATATTGAAAACGCAGAAGACGCAAAACCCATTTTGATTAAAAAACCCGAGGGCTACAAAACATATGCCTATGGATTTGTATTCTTTAATGGCGTGCCAAATCCTATGAGTCCGGGGGTGATTCATTTGTTGTTGTGCGATTTTAAAAGCCAATCACCGTTGCTTTATATCGATAGAAACAACAACAATAATTTTAATGATGATGGAAATCCCATTGCATTACCGGGAGCTTATCAATTACGTGACAGTGCCATTTTTAATCTGTGCAGAACGGACAATGCAGATGCATGTATTTCTATATTATTGAGCAGAATGAACCTGATCAATAAATCTGCTTACCGCGATTTACTGAATGAGTATTACGAATTCTATTATCCGGGCAGGAAATTCATCGGAATAGATTTTTGTTTTAGGGAACAACGCCTAAACCAACGAATGGGAATTATCCGCACGCCTACTGATTCGTTTAAACTTGCCCTAATGGATGTAAACAGCAACGGTCTCTATAATGAGCCCGGTGTAGACAGATACCTTATTGCCAACCTGCAAGACACCTTTGCTGATAGCCAAAATGAGCTTCAATCTTTTGTTATTCCCGAAAAAGCAGAGGATCGTTTTTTTGAGAAAAATGGTACAACATACCGCATTATAAAAATGGATGATGCCGGAAAATCAATTACGGTAATCGCAACAGATGAGCGCAACAATACCGGTATTGCGGCAGGCAAGAAAGTTCCCAAATTCAAGTGTTATGAATGGACAGGAAATAAAATTTCTATCAAACAATATAAACGCAAGCAAGTTTACATTTACCTCACCTCTACCAAAGCACGCGATTTCAGTGCTGATACCACTGCACTTAGGGCGGTAATGGACAAGCATGGAAGCCGTATTCAGGTTATTGGTTTTATCGATATTGACAAATCATACGAACTGAAAATTTTTGGTCAATACGCCAACCTCAATTGGATTGCAGCCTACAAAAACAAATATGTGATTCGTGATTTACAATTACGTGGCATGCCGGCATCATTGTTATTGGGCAAAAAAAGGAAGGTCATGCAGTACAGCATTTCTCCTCAGGAATTGCTAAAAAAATTGGATAGCGAATAATTACTTTAAATGAAATTGCGTTGATAGTCTTATTTCACAAAAGGCTTCATCAACATCCTACTTTACAACCACATCGAAGTCAAAACCCAA
>JBIINH010000077.1:0-10084 GCA_044337585.1 Bacteroidia bacterium | reverse complement strand
AGTATATAAAAGCAAAAGTGAGCACTCCCTTGACGGGTATTTCAAAGGCAGCAACTCCATGAGTTGGTTCATCATTCTGCTTTCCATTATGGGAACTCAGGCAAGTGCCATTACCTTTTTATCGGCACCGGGGCAGGCTTATACCGATGGTATGCGGTTTGTTCAATACTACTTTGGACTGCCATTTGCCATGGTCGTGCTGTGCATCACGTTTGTTCCCATGTTTCATAAACTAAAAGTTTTTACAGCATATGAATTTTTAGAACAACGTTTTGACTTACGTACGCGTGCTTTTACATCTATATTGTTTCTTATTTCAAGAGGTTTATCAACCGGTATTAGCATCTATGCACCTTCCATTATCTTATCATCATTATTGGGGTGGAATATTTATATCACCAATGTAGTAATGGGTGGATTTTTAATTATTTATACCATGGCAGGCGGAGCCAAATCGGTTGCCTACACCCAAATGCAACAGTTGTTCATTGTATTTATAGGCATGTTTTTAGCAGGCTATATGGTTGTTAAGCTACTTCCTGATGGGGTTGGTTTTTCAGATGCGTTGCAAGTTGCCGGCAAAATGGGGAAACTTAATATCATTGAAACCCAGATTGATGTTACAGACAGCGCTTGGTGGAAAGACAAATACAATATTTGGAGCGGATTGATTGGTGGATTTTTTCTGGCACTCTCCTATTTTGGTACAGATCAAAGTCAGGTGGGAAGGTATCTTACTGCAAAAAATATAAAAGAAAGCAGAATTGGTCTATTGATGAACGGGTTGGTGAAAGTGCCCATGCAATTTTTGATTTTACTTATTGGCTCTTTGGTGTTTGTATTCTATTTGTATTACAGCACCCCTATTATTTTTAATCAAAAACTAAATGACAAGATAGCCGAAGCATCACCACAAGACTATGCCTACATCATGCAACAGCAAGATTCGCTCAATAAACTCAGTGCCATACAAACTAAGATGCTAACAGATGCGATAAAGGCCAACGACCCAATTAGCGTAACGCAAAGTGAAATTGATTTACATACAACAACAGCTGCCAAAGATGATTTACGAAAAAAAACAAAGGGTTTAATAAGCCGTGTAGATCCAACAGCCGACACCAATGATACGAATTATATTTTCTTGTATTTTGTTACCCACCATTTACCCAAAGGATTAATTGGGCTATTGATTGCTGTAATCTTTCTATCAGCTTGGGGAAGTATAGCAGCTGCATTGCATTCACTTAGCACATCAAGCATCATTGATTTGTATAAAAGAATGTTGTTTCCCAACAAATCTGAAATACATTATTACCGGGCATCAAAATGGGCTACCTTCTTTTGGGGTATTTTCTGCATCGCTACGGCAATGTTTGCAACAAAGCTGGGAAGCCTGATAGAAGCTGTAAATATTTTGGGGAGCCTGTTTTATGGAACCATACTGGGTATTTTTGTGGTGGCATTTTACCTAAAATTCATTAAAAGCAAGGCTGTTTTGATAGGTGCCATCTTTGCAGAATTGGCTGTTATCATGGTTTATATTGCCGATTTGGTCTCATTCTTATGGCTAAATGTGATTGGATGCTTGTTGGTGATAATTATTTCAGCCCTTTACGAAAAAATAATTCCATCAAATAATACTGCTTCAAATCATTGAAGAGTACTGGTTCCATTGACATGCTTTCATCATCTTGGCTAATTTGTGTTGGATAGCCAAAATAAAAAAGCTTGTTTATCAAATATTTAACATACCTTGCGGCCTTACTTAATTAAATAAAAATTACAATGCAAGAAGGAACAGTGAAGTTTTTCAACGAATCGAAAGGCTTCGGATTTATCAGTCCTAATGAAGGACGTGAAGACATTTTCGTACACGTATCAGGTTTAATCGACCAGATTCGCGAAAATGACAAAGTACAATTTGAAACAGAAAAAGGTAAAAGAGGTATCAACGCCATAAACGTTCAGACCATACGTTAATTTTTTAAACAATTTGTAACGAAGGCAGTCAGCAATGACTGCCTTTTTTATGTTACATCAGTTCATCCAATCTTTGCTGGGTAGCCTTGTTTACAGGTGACAATGGTAAACGCACGATATTATTACAAAGTTTCATTTTGCTCATCACGTATTTAATTCCACCCGGATTTCCATCTAAGAAAATGGCTTTCATCAAATCATACAGTTTGTAGTGCAACACACGGGCTTCATCAAAATTTCCATTCAAACCTAAGCGCACCATGGTACTGAATTCTTTCGGATACGCGTTGGCAATAACTGAAATTACGCCACACATACCCATAGACAGGTACGGCAAAGTCAAGTTATCATCACCGGAAATCACATTAAACCCTTTTGGTTTTGCAGCCAATATATCCATAAACTGCTCACCATTACCGCTTGCTTCTTTGATGGCCATCACATTTTTGCACTCTTTTGCAATGCGAAGCGTTGTGGATGCCAACATATTGCTTCCCGTGCGCCCCGGCACATTGTAAAGTATAATTGGAAGTGGAGTTGCTGCACTTACAGCTTTATAATGCTGATAAATACCTTCCTGATTGGGTTTGTTGTAATACGGACTAACAGAAAGGATGGCTTCGTATCCTTTTACTTTAAACTGTTTTATTGTGTCAACAACTTCAGCTGTATGATTACCACCAATGCCTGCAACACATGCAACACGACCTTTGGCTTGCTGCGCCACGAAGGTGTATATTTTCTTTTTTTCTTCTTTGGTTAATGTGACACTTTCGCCTGTGGTTCCTAACGCCACAAGGTATTCTACCCCTCCGCCAATGCAATGCTCAATTATATTTCCAAGTGCCTTGTAATCTACTTCATTGGTTTTGGTAAATGGTGTTACCAATGCTACTCCGGTTCCAATCATATTTTTTAGGTTATAATTTTAAAATAAAAATCTATTTGTGATATAAGCTGCGTCAAGCCCACGTCATTACCCGTATCTATCATGGCATCAAAATAATTCAACCCATCTTGAAAATTTGGTCCCACTTTATATTTTGCGTTGCTCCAAGCCGACAATGCAAGCAAAGGTAAAATTGGTTTCTCATACAGGTTGAGCAACAAATCAAAATCTGTTTTCAAGAAAGTTTCGTATGCAGCTTTTTGGGGGAGTTTAAAAAAGTTCATTTTCTCGTGCCAACAAAAATCATTTTGCAAGCTGTATTTTTTATTGCCCGGCAATTGGTGCATATCAACAAAACCAATGGTATATATTTTTTTGCCTTGAGCCTTAAGTTCTGTGACGTACTTATTTATTGGAGGTTCCTTCTCAATAAATGTCGCATCATACAAAATGGCTATATTTTCAGCAGAATTCAGCGTAACTAATTCAGGCTTTTTTTTAACATGATCCAACTGTTGTTGAAGCATAAAAAAGCCCGTTCTAGTTTTTATATTTTCCAGCCATTGCATGGTTGCAAGTTATCAAATCAAGAAATAAAACCTAATAACTAAGTTTTGAGGAAATGGGTCAGGTCTTCATCTTTTTCTTCTTGGCCGATGGGAACAAGATATTATTCAAAATTAATCGGTAGCCGGGCGAATTGGGATGCAAATTCAAATCGGTTGGTGGCTCGCCCACTTGGTGTTGATAGTCTTCAGGGTCATGTCCACTAAAAAATGTCCATGTACCTTTTCCGGCTGTGCCATGTATATAGCGGGCTTCACCCAATGCTTTATTTTCTCCCATAATCAATACATCACTTTTCACAAACTGCTTGCGATAAGCGGTGGTTTGTCCATAAAATCCTTTAATCACCTTGGTGTGATTTTGACAAAGCATGGTGGGTACGATATCCCATTTTGCAGAAAAATCAAATAACGTAAAACGATCCGTTTGTTCATTAACCGGTCTGGTTTCCGGTGTCGCATCGATGTATGAATACTCATATATGTAAGGATCCATTACCAAATTGAAGTCTTTGAAAGCAAACGTATTGTTAAAATTCAACTTACGATTGGCTGCCGGATCAGCACCATCTCCGTCAAACATACTTTCACATATATCAACGCCATCTGCTGCTAGGGCAATATCGTAACTATCCGTTGCAGAACACATCGCAAATAAAAACCCTCCGCCCAACACAAAATCCCTGATTTTTTTAGCAACAGCAAGTTTCAATTCGCTCACTTTGGCAAATCCATTTCGGGCTGCAGTTGCCTCCGCTTCCCTTACCTCAGCCTGATACCAGGCAGCATTATGAAAAGAAGCATAAAACTTCCCGTATTGCCCTGTAAAGTCTTCATGATGCAAATGAAGCCAGTCATACTTAATCAAATTTCCTTGCAGCACTTCATCATCAAAAACCACATCATAGGGTATTTCTGCATAGGCCAACACCATCGTCACAGCATCGTCCCAAGGCTGTTTGGTCTTGGGAGAATAGACAGCAATTTTGGGCGCTTTGTGCAGCTTCACCAATTCCATATTGATATTGGGCTGAGCAATTTCAGATAAAATTTGTGAAACCATGCCTTCACTTATTACTTCATAGCTCACACCACGAATGCGGCACTCTTTTTCTGACTGTTCCGAATGAAGGAGCATAAAACTTCCACCTCTGTAATTCAACAACCAGTCCACATCAATCTCTTTCTTCAATTCCCAAAATGCAATTCCATATGCTTTTAAGTGATTGCGCTGTGCTTCATCCATCGGAATGAGGATGCGAGCTGCCCATACATCTGCATACACTACAAGTAACGTGAATATGAAAAGGTATCTTTTTAGCATGGCTCAATTATTAATATTCTCATTTTCAAATTTTCTCCAGGTTCCCTGTACTTTCATCACTTTCTCGATCACATCTCTCACACATCCTTCTCCTCCTTTAAAATCTGAAATATAAAACGAAATATCTTTAATTTCTTGTACCGCATCTGAAGGGCATGTCGGCAGTCCGGTAAGTTTCATCACATCATAATCGGGTAAATCGTCACCCATGTATAAGATCTCACTCATAGAAATTTGATTCGCTTCACAAAGAGATTGAAGGGTTTGCACCTTATCTTTTACTCCCAAATGAATGTGTTGAATTTTTAAAAATTGCAGTCGTTTCATCACCCCATCTTGATTACCCCCGGAAATGATGGCAACAATATATCCGGCCAATAATGCACGCTCAATTCCATAACCATCTTTAACCAGAAAACTACGAGGTTGTTCACCACTTGCCAATGCCAATACTTTACCATCTGTTAGCACACCATCTACATCAAACACAAAACACTTGATGTCTTTTAATTTTGATAAATAATTACCCATACAGCAAAGCTATGATATGCCGGGTTAATTTTTATACCTATTGCGAATTGACTCGCTCAGTACCTCATATATTTTATTATACTCCGGATATTTACTCAATAATGCCAAATGTTGATTTATGGTGTCTATATCTCCCCTTTTGGCCGGACCGGTTTGTATATCTTGTGGTGAAAGTGCAATTGCCTTGTCAACCGTTTGCCGCATCAAAGGATGCAGTATTTCCAATGGCAACTGCTTTTCCTGTAATAAATTTGATGCAATTGAAAATAAGTGATTGGCAAAATTATTCACGAAAACGGCTGAAAGATGAACATGCTTTCGGATATCGCTATTCATCTCATAACAAGTGCTCCCCATTCCTGAAGCCAACTCTTTTAATAATGCCATATCATCAGCTTGTTTTGATTCTAAAAGAAATGGAACTTCGGTAAACGGCACCAGAAAATCTTTTGTCAGGGTTTGTAAGGGATAAAAAACACCGCGTCTTTTATGCTGCTTAAGTAAATCCATTTCAATCATACCTGACGTATGAACAACAAGGGCATCCGTTTCAGGAAGCAGATCAGACACACGTTGAATAGCCGCATCCGAAACTGCAATGATGACTATATCACTTGCTGCAAGTTCTGATACATCGTTGGCTACACCGGCCTTAATACTTGTGGCAAATGCTCTTGCCTTTGTTGCATCCCTGCCCCATACCTTATCAACGAAGAATCCCGAAGCTTGAAGTTTAGTTCCTAAAATACAGGCAACATTGCCATAACCAAGTATGCTTATTTTTTTCAATGAATACTATTTAACTGTGAAAAACAAAGTAAGTGCGATTGAACTTACTTTACAAGCAATTTCGTTTCTGAAAGTCGCCTCCATATTGCCATTATAAATCCTACTATCATAATGATGGTACCACCCCAAACCAGATTAATCCAAGGAAAAACAATAGCTTTCATAATGATAAAATCGCCAGATGTATCAAGCTCTGCCGTTTCTAAAGTAACTTTGCCTGTCTCGGGATTTACACCTGAAAAGCGAATACGTAAACGCCCATCTGCTACCATTGCAGGATAGTCGACAATTTGACCATTGCTGATTCCATACACTGCCTGAATGGGCGCTTGTTGATTTAAACTTACCCAAAGCAACTCTGCGGTTAGCATGATTTCATTTCCTTGCCTGAGTATTTTTGCATCTTGGGTATTGCTGGTTACTTTTTGTAAAATAACATAGCCCTGATTTGTGATAACGGTATCGCCCGGCTTTACTTCATACTTAACTTCATGCACAAATTTGTCTTTTGTTCTTTCTTTCGGAATAGAGCTCACATAGGTGAACACATCATGTGAAATATAATGACGGGTGTCAGGATTTGCCACCAATCCCATTTTAGGATTTACTTGTGCATTGGGATACAAATCAAACTCATATTCCACTTCATTGGTTTGCGGATTTATCTTTTTGTAATGTACCTGGTAGTATCTGTTTACCCAAATTTGTGTATCATTTTGATAGGTAATTTCATAGTCATTCATCCTCAAGGTTTTTCCTCTTTCAAGTAGCACATGCTCTCTGTTTGCAGTGGCATCAAACTCTGGGTTTAATTGAAATCCTGTTTGATTGATGGAAATTACCTTTTTATTGGCTGAAGAAACCAACACACCAATTAATAAAATACCAAAACCAATATGGGCAACGCTTGATCCCATGAGTTTAATTTTTCCTGAAAATGCCGGCTTAAGTAACTGGCTATTTGCACTAATGGTGAAAGCAGAAGCCCAAAGCAAACCGAAATAAAACCAGTTATCAAGTTTAAAGCCAAAATATAACCCTATTGAAACCACAACTGCAATAACTGCATGAAGGCCAATTTTATTTAATGCTTTTTGCGTATTGTGTTTGTATTTGAGCAATTGGGCAGTTCCTGTAAATAGTGCAATTAAGATGGCTATTGGCATTTGCCATTTATTGTAATGCATAATTACATCTGATGGAGGGGCTATATTCAATCCAAACAACTTATTGATAACGGGAACCGATGTAAAAATGATGACTTGAAATGCAGAAATAACCAAAACCAAACTCCCAACAAACATCCAAAACTCTCGCGAATAAACTTCTTCATCTTTATCCGATTTGGGAATTTGCTTGCCCATCATCCAAAAGGTAACCACAAAAAATACCAACCCTACTGCAATTGCAGGCCACGTAGGGAAATCATATTTCTCAACAGCCACAATCATCATGATAAATAAGGGAAGTGCAATGGTATATATCCATTTATATTTTCCTGATGGCAACAGCACAAATCCGGGCAGCCAAACAAACATCATGATAAATAGCAACAGTTGGCCACTCATTCCCAAATCGGTAAATGAATGCACAGAAGCGTTTCCAAGGATGCCGCTACGTGTTAGAAAAGTAGCATAAAGCACAAGCCAAAATGTAGAAATAGTGAGGATAAAAGTAAGAATAAGTGCATTTCCGGAATGCTTGTAAATAAGCATAACATGCACTGCGGCAATTAATATCAACCAAGGGATGAGTGAAGCATTCTCAACCGGATCCCATGCCCAATAACCGCCAAAACTAAGCGATTCATAAGCCCAAAAACCACCCATGATGATTCCGGTTCCCAGTACCATAACACTAATAAGTGCCCAAGGCAAAGCAGGCTTTAGCCAGCCTGAGAAATCTTTGCGCCACAAAGCTGCGATTGCAAATGCAAAAGGAATGATGGTGGTGGCAAATCCAAAAAATAAGGTAGGCGGATGGATGACCATCCAATAGTTTTGTAGTAAAGGATTTAACCCATTTCCATCGGTAATTTTTGATAGATAGTCAGGTTGGCTAAATAAGGGAGCATTGCCCATTGCGTTGCGCAACAATTCAAATGGTGTGCTGCCAATTTTATACCCCAAAATGGTTACCCCTAATAGCATAGAGGTGAGCACAACCTGCGATAACATGATGACGCTCATTACCTGTGAGGTCCAATCTTTAGCTGTGCGTAGTAAAATATTCCCGATTACCATTTGCCAAAAAATCCAAAGCAAAAAGCTTCCCTCCTGTCCTTCCCAGAAACACGATATCATATAATAAACTGGCAAATCTAAGGAAGAATGTTGCCAAGCATAATGGTATTCAAATAAATGTTTATAGATAATGTAGAACAACGTGCCGATAATGGTTAGCACTGACAAGGTATGTGTGTGAAATGCGAGTCGGGCAATTTTTTCCCACTTTGCATCTTTCGTTTCAAACGAAAAATACCATGCAAGCGCTGCTAAAATAGATGTGGAAAATGATATAACTACTGCAAAGTGACCTAAGTTTCCCCAAAACAGTTGTTCCCCCTCAAAAATAATTTCTTTCATGAATAAAAAATAATGGGTGCAAATCTATAACAATAACGTATGTAAATTGATTTATTCTGCTAGATTAAAAATGTTGTCATTTTCAATAATTTCGATTCCCTGTTTGTTTAATAAAAAATTGTTGAGCATTGCCTTAGCAACTTGCTTTGCCTCAACTGGTTTGTATTTTGTTAATGGCCCGGCAAACAGAAAGCGTAGCGGTTTCAGCATTTTTTGGGCTATAAATTCTCCCATGCGAAACTCATTTCGGTTTCCTAATAAGAGTGACGGTCGGTAGATACATACATGTGAAATATCACTATTTATTATACTTTCCTCCATTTCTCCTTTCACTTTATTATAAAATATTGATGCGTTTTTATCAGCACCCATTGCTGATACTACGTGCATTGAAGACACTTTTGCGGCATGTCCCAGGTTTGATAAAAGTACAGGAATATCATAATCTACTTTGCGAAATGCTTGTTGCGATCCTGCTTTTGCGATTGTGGTGCCAATACAACAAAAAATGGCATCAACCTTGAAGGCTTCTTTATTTTTGTCCAAATCAGTAAAATCGGTTTCGTGCACAATTACCTTTTTGTGTTTGATTGTCATAGGTCTTCTGGATAGCACATGAATATTTACAATCGCTTCATTTTCTATTAGTTGATATAACAATACTTTACCTACAAGGCCTGTTGCGCCAACCAATAATACATTTTTTCCCATTTGAATGTTTGCTTAAATTGAGGGACAAACTTCGTTAAATTAATTATGTTTGCAGCCGTTTAAATTTAAAAATTAAATGAGACAAAATCATGAAATAGATTATTGCATTTTGGGTAATGAAATGCAATGTGTAGAAATTGAATTAGACCCACAAGAAAGCGTCATTGCAGAGCCAGGAAGCTTCATGATGATGGATAACAGTATTCAAATGCAAACTTTATTTGGAGATGGCTCAACAAAAGAATCGGGAATAATGGGTAAATTATTTTCAGCCGGTAAACGTTTACTCACGGGTGAAAACCTTTTTATGACCATATACACCAATGTAGGTAGCGGCAAGCGCAAGGTATCTTTCGCATCGCCCTATCCCGGAAAAATTATTCCATTAGATTTATCAGAAATGGGAGGCAAAGTAATTTGTCAAAAGGATTCATTTCTATGCGCAGCTAAAGGAGTAAGTGTTGGAATTGAATTTCAACGCAAATTGGGAACGGGTTTATTTGGTGGCGAAGGATTTATCATGCAAAAACTTGAAGGAGATGGATTATGCTTTGTTCATGCGGGTGGTCATATTGTTGAGCGAACGCTAGGTCACGGTGAGATGCTAAAAGTAGACACAGGATGTATTGTTGCATTTTCACAAAGCATCGACTACGATATACAATTTGTTGGCGGTATAAAAAATACACTATTTGGCGGAGAGGGT
>JBIINH010000215.1:0-2839 GCA_044337585.1 Bacteroidia bacterium | reverse complement strand
AATCCCTTTACATGGACATCAGGATGGAAATCACCCATATACAGTGACAACCGCCTCAGTTTATCTCATGTTCATATTAGAAATTTCATAAAAAAAGAACTTGGAAAACTAATACAGACTAATTTTCCAAACTGTGAAGCAATTATTGGGGTAGCTACTGCAGGTATCGCACCTGGTGCAATTGTGGCTGATGAATTACAATTACCCCTTGGATATGTAAGAAGTGAAGCAAAAAAACATGGTATGGGCAAGCAAGTAGAGGGTGATATTAAACCGGGGCAAAAAGTTGTGGTTGTTGAAGACTTGGTTTCAACAGGTAAAAGTAGTCTACAAGCAGTAGAAGCACTTCGAAGTTTTGGTTGTGAGGTTTTGGGTATGGTATCTATTTTTACCTACGGATTTGAAAGTGCAAACTCTGCTTTTGAAGATGCAAAATGTCCATATGCTTTTTTATGCGATTATTCTTCTCTAATTAATGTCGCAATCGACATGGGCTACGTAAAAGCTGAACAATTAGAGATTTTATCGGCATGGAGAAGTTCTCCTTCAACTTGGATGCAAGAGGCTTAAATGCGTAATTATATAAAAATACTTTTTGCCATTTATTTTGGCTTCAGTGTGATGATTTGTTTTTTGCTTTTATACCCTTTATTCTTAATCACTTTAAGCACACCTAAGTTATATCGCCAAGCGCATTCTCTTAGAAAATTTTGGGGTTGGTGGCTATTTATTACCGGATTTATTCGAATAAAACAGATCAAAGAGCAACCTATTAATAAGGACTTAGCTTATGTAATCACGCCAAATCATACCTCAAAACTAGATATCGTTTCCCTTACAATCAAAATACCGCTCTATTTCAATTTCATGGCAAAAATTGAGTTAGCCAGGGTTCCTGTTTTTGGTATTTTTTTCAGAACAATAGATATCGCAGTTGACAGAAAAAATGCACGCCATGCCGCCAAAGCTTACCAAAAAGCAAAAGACCAACTCACCTACTATAAGCAAAGTATTGTTATTTTTCCGGAGGGTACTATACCAAGCAATACACCTAAATTGAATAAATTTAAAGATGGAGCATTCAAAATGGCTATTGAATCACAAACGCCTATACTACCAGTTACCATCATTAATAATTGGAATATACTGCCCGACCAAGGAAAATTTCATTTTTTCCCAGGTAAGTGCATTCAGTACATTCATACTCCCATTCCAACTATTGGCCTTACAGAAAATGACATTCCTGCTTTAAAAGAAAAAGTATTTAATTTGATACAAAATAAACTCGCTGAATATGGATATTTCGAATGAGCTCATAGAAAAACTAGCTGACTTAGCTAAATTAAATTTTGAAGGAGAAGAAAAAGAAAATATAAAAGCTGACCTTCAAAAAATTGTAAGTTTTATTGACAAGCTAGCTGAGCTTGATACTAAAGACGTGGAACCATTAATATTCATGTCTGATGCAGTGAATGTATTGCGTGAAGATGTGGCTCATCAAATTATTTCACATGAAGAAGCATTATTAAATGCACCCAAGAAGGATTCAGATTACTTTAGGGTCCCAAAATTTATAGACAAATAACCACCCAATCATTGGAAGCCAAACCACTTATCGAAATTAGCAATCTTTGTCGTGACTTTACAATTGGCAATGTCATTGTTAGAGCATTGCAAGGAGTAAATGTAACTATTCAACAGGGTGAATATGTTGCATTGATGGGACCTTCAGGCTCGGGCAAATCAACATTGATGAATATCTTGGGATGTCTTGATACACCTACAAGCGGTCACTATATTTTGAACAACCAAGATGTAAGTAACCTTAGCGACAACGAACTTGCAGAAATTAGAAATAAAGAGATAGGGTTTGTTTTTCAAACGTTTAACCTGCTTGCTCGAAGCACAGCGTTAGAAAATGTTGCATTGCCACTTGTATATGCAGGAATAGGCAAGACAGAGCGAATAGAAAAAGCTACGAATGTGCTTACAAGTGTTGGGCTTGCTGACCGTATGACACATAAACCTAATGAACTTTCTGGAGGACAACGCCAACGTGTTGCAGTGGCAAGGGCTTTGGTAAACAACCCATCTATTATATTGGCAGATGAACCAACCGGAAACTTAGATACCAAAACTTCTTATGAAATAATGGAGTTATTTGAAAACATTCATAAACAGGGAAATACCATAGTCATCGTAACTCACGAAGAAGATATTGCAAGAAGGGCTAAACGCATCATCCGAATGCGAGATGGTATTGTAGAAAGCGATTCCTAGTTTATTTCTTCAAAATAGTTAAGATCTTTTGAAAAAGAATCTTTGATATATAGCGTTGCCAAAGTAGCAAGCACAATACAAATCATACCAACGATAAAGGCCGCCTGAATAATTCCAAATATTGGCACAAGCCATTTAAATCCTATAGTAATTGGCACGACTGCCCCTCTTACAAAGTTGGGTACGGTGTTGGTTACAGTTGAACGAATATTGGTACCAAACTGCTCACTGGCAATGGTTACAAATAAAGCCCAATAACCTGTTGCAGCGCCAAGTAAAAAACAAAGCCATTTGTAATACAATGGCGAAACTGACGAATTGAATAAATAGATAATCGTGAAGACAGTCAGCAAGAAGATATTTAGCAAAACTACCTTTTTACGAGAGCGCCAGAGTTGACTCAACATGCCACTAACCAAATCGCCAAAAGACAAACCTAGATAGGCATACATAACACTATCTGCAACATCAATTTGCAACCCAAAATGTTCTCCAAATCGGTTTGAAAGGTTTATCAATACACCAATTACAAACCAAATTGGCAACCCAATTAAAATAC
>JBIINH010000076.1:0-10129 GCA_044337585.1 Bacteroidia bacterium | reverse complement strand
TAATGTATTGCGCATAATCACGCAGTGGGTCAATGATGGCAGCTTCGCCATTACTTTCAATATAATATGCAGCTTGAGCAAGGCAATTGGTATAAAGTTGTTGGATGTACATATCTTAAAAATTAATCGCGCAAATGTAATCTAATCATCACCTTTTATGGCTAAATCTGGGGCAAAAAAATATTTACTTAACACATAGATAACTTTTGCATAAAGCACAGTTAAGGATATGGTATTGTAGGAGCTGAATCTTGCAGGTCTGAAATCAAAATAATACAGTATGAAAAAAATCAACCTTAAAGTAGCTATAATGCTTACATGCCTTTTTGCAGTAAGTTTTGCAGCAAAATCACAAATCAGTGCAAGTTTTCTTGGAAGGTATTCAACCGGTGGTTTTTATGATAATGCTGCGGCAGAAATCACCGCGTATGACATTGCAACCAAACGAATTTTTGTAATTAACTCTCCTGACAGCAGTTTGAAGATTGTAAACATTAGCAATCCGAATTCGCCAGTATTGGTTTCATCGGTAGATATCAGGCCGTATGGAATTGATTTGACCTCTGTAGCTTCAAAAAATGGGATTGTTGCCATTACTGTTATTGATTCGGCCGGAAAGACAGCAAATGGTAAAGTGGTATTTTTTAATGCCAATGGAACATACCTAAATCAGGTTGATGTGGGAGCAAATCCGGATATGCTTACGTTTACGCCCGATGGCAAAAAAATACTTGTTGCAAATGAAGGCGAACCAAATGTTGGATATACAATAGATCCTGAAGGTTCGATCAGTATTATTGACATTAGCAATGGAGTAGGTTCTTTAACACAAGCAAATGTTCAAACAGCCACATTCACAGCATTCAATTCGCAAACAATAGACAATAGAATTAAAATTACAGGTAAAATCCAAACCGGTACAGGCACTTTTCTTAGAAACTCAACAATTGCAGAAGATCTCGAACCTGAATATGTATCAATTAGTGATGACAATGCAACTGCTTGGGTAACTTGTCAAGAAAACAATTGCCTTGCTGAAGTGGATATTGCATCGGCAACTGTTACCCGTTTAATCGCATTAGGATTTAAAAATCACAATTTGACAGGTAACGGATTAGACGCATCTGATAATGGAAGTACAATAAATATTGCAAATTATCCGGTATTTGGAATGTATCAGCCTGATGCAATTGCCAGTTACAAAGTAGGCAATACAACCTATTTGGTTACAGCAAACGAAGGAGACGCAAGAGCAGACTGGGGTGCAGCAAACCAAGAAGACATTCGCTTTGGAAATGCAGGCTATGTAGTTGATACAACAAAAATTGGAGGTAGCGGTTCGGGTGTTGCAGCTTTAAAAGCGAATACTGCATTAGGTCGTTTAAATGTTTCCAAATTTTTTGGTGATAATAATAATGATGGCAAATTTGACTCAATTTTTGTATTCGGAGCGCGCTCATTTTCTGTTTGGAACGGAACAACAGGAGCATTGGTTTGGGATAGCAAGGACGAATTTGAACAGCGCATGGCTGCTTTATTTCCTACAAGATTTAATGTAAGCAGCACCAACAATACACTAAAAAATAGAAGTGATGACAAAGGTCCTGAACCAGAAGCCATCACAGTAGGTAAAATTTTTGATTCGGTTTACGCCTTTATAGGTTTGGAGCGTATTGGTGGTGTGATGATTTACAACATTACCGATCCTAATAGCCCTTACTTTGTTCAATATATTAATACGCGTGATTTTACGGTTACTCCCGGTGCAGGCACCCTATCAACCATTGGAGATTTAGGACCAGAAGGAATATTATTTGTGCCTAGAAACGAAAGTCCTAACGGAAAAGATATGTTAATCGTTTCAAATGAGATAAGCGGAACGGTAGCGATGTTTCAGATCAATTCACGCAGTGCTTATCAAATGCAAATCTTACACTCATCTGATATGGAAAGTGGATTAGCTGCAGTAACTGATGCGCCAAATTTTGCAGCTGTAGTAGATGCATTAGAAGATCGTCATGTGAATACGTTGATTTTATCATCAGGAGACAATATTCTTCCAGGTCCATTTATGTCATCAGGTGAAGATGGTTCATTACAAACTCCTTTGCGCAATACAGCTTCAAGCTATTATAGTGGAACGCAGGCATTGAGAGCAGCTATTGGCCGCCCTGATATTGCCATTATGAATATTATTGGATACAATGCATCAGCTATGGGTAACCATGAGTTTGATTTAGGAACATCAGAGCTAAATAGCCAAATTGGTGTGGATATTAGAAGTAATGGAGCAGATAAACGTTGGATTGGTGCTCAATTTCCGTTTGTAACGTGTAACTTAAATTTTAGTAACGATGTAAACTTAAGTTACTTATTTACCAACCAAATCTTACGCGATACAGCTTTCCGCACACCGGCTGCTATTACTGCTAACACACAAAAGCGCGGCATTGCTCCTTCAGTAATCATTGAACGTAATGGTGAGCGAATTGGTATTGTTGGCGCTACTACTCAAGTTTTGGCAGCTATTTCATCTCCGGGTGCCACTTCAGTTTTAGGCGGACCAACAGACAATATGCCATTGCTTGCAAGCATTATTCAACCTGTGGTTGATTCATTAGTTGCTTTAGGAATTAATAAAATTGTTTTGCTATCGCACTTGCAGCAAATTGCAAATGAAAAAGCTTTAGCACCTCTTTTACGTAATGTTGATATTATCATTTCGGGAGGAAATCATGCCTTTACTGCTGATGGTAATGATAGATTAACACCTGGACATGTGGCTACCGAAAGATATCCGATAATGACAACCAATAATAATGGCCAACCATTAGCTATATTAAACACCACAAGCGAATGGAAATATGTTGGTCGTTTTGTATGTGATTTTGATACAGCAGGAGTGTTGTTGCCAAACTTGTTGGATTCGGTAGTGAATGGTGCTTACGTTGCTGATACTGCAATGGTAACATCACTTTGGGGGACATATTCAGCTGCATTTATTGCTGGTACTAAGGGCGCAAATGTAAGAACATTATGTACTGCTGTTGGTAACGTGATTACTTTAAAAGATGGAAATAAATTTGGTAAATCAAATGTATTTTTAGAAGGAAGAAGAAACTTTGTAAGAACAGAAGAAACCAATTTAGGAAACATTACTTCGGATGCCAATTTATGGATGGCACGCAAGTATGATAATACGGTAAGCATTTCAATAAAAAATGGTGGTGGTATTCGCTCAGCCATCGGATTTGTAAATGCAGTAGGGTCCAATGTAATACTAGAGCCAACCCAAGCAAACCCATCAGCTGGAAAAGCGAGAGGCGATATTTCGCAATTGGATATTGAAAATTCTTTAAGGTTTAATAACAGATTAAGTATTCTTTCACTTACTGCAGCTAACTTGAAAAGAATAATAGAGCATGGTATAAATGCTACGCGTCCTGGTGCAACACCAGGCCAATTCCCACAAGTTGGAGGAATTCAGTTTAGCTATGATACGACATTTGCAAGTGGTAGTAAAGTTCGCTCACTTGTAGTAACTGATACAGCTGGAAACAGAACAGATACAATTGTTAGAGATGGAATGTTGGTTGGTGATACAAATAAAGTATTTAAAGTAGTAACACTTGATTTCCTTGCAGGCGGTGGAGATGCATATCCGTTTAATACCTTAGGATTTAACAGAATCAACCTTGATACAGCAATTAAAGATACCATGTCTGCTAATTTTGCTATTCGTGGTTCTGAGCAAGATGCATTTGCCGAATATATGTTGGCTTTATTTAATACTAATCCATATAATGTAAGAGATACTTCATTATTAGGTGATAATAGAATACAATTAAGAAATGCACGTAGAGATAGAATATTTCCAGAGACTAATTTTCCCGTAGTTTCTATCAATGCGTCAAGAAATGTAAACCCTCCTTCAATTGTAAGGGTTAGAGGAATAGTAACACGTGCTTGGGGAAGGTTTATCTACATACAAGATGGCACGGCAGGTGTTGGTGTTCGCCAATCATCAGGAACGATGGTTGATGCAATTTTGAATGGTTCACTAGCCCAAGGTGACAGTGTAGAAGTAGTTGGATCAAGAAATAATTTTAACAACTACGCACAGATACAACTTGCCACTGGAAACTACAATGATTCAAATAGAATTATTATAATCAGACGTGCAAATGCTTTACCTGTACCTTTTACAGCAACTGTATCACAAGTGAATGGAAATGGCGAATTTTATGAAAGCAGACTGGTAGAAGTTAAAAACCTCCGTACTAATTCAACAGGAAGCTTCACTGCAAGTACAAATTATACGGTATGGGATGGTAGCAATGCAGGTGATACCATGTTATTGCGTGTCATTTCAGCTCAAGATTCAGAGGTAGATGATGTACCGGCAACAGCTGTTCCTCAAGGTCTATTTACTTTCCGTGGAACTGTTATTCAATTCTGTTCATCTCCAACCTCAGGTTGTACCACAGGATATCAATTACAAGGTGTTCGCAAGTTTGAAATTATCCCACAACTGACACCATTCACATTGGTTTCGCCTGCAAACAACACCCGATTGGTTACTGCAGCTGCTAATACAACTCCTGTAAATATTACTTGGAACCGTTCGTTGAACGCAGCAACATACCGCTGGTACATTGATGTACCTGCAGGAAACTTCAATCCTGGTTTAGCTTCATTTGCATCAAATAACTCAGGAGCCGATACAGTTCTTACATTAACAAATTCAGCTATCGATGGCTTACTGGCTTCATTAGGCTTAGCCGAGGGAGATTCAATTGAAACCAAATGGACGGTGAAGTCATTCTTAAATGGAGACTCACTTTTGGCAACAAGTTCATTCTCATTGAAACTGGTTAGAACAAAAACAATGAGTGCGTTTAATTTATTGACTCCGACAAATAACACCAACTTGACAGTTGCACAAAATAGCACCACTCCGGTAAGCATTACTTGGAGCAGCGCTGGAGCAAATACTTACAAGTGGTTTTTAACTTCTGCTACAGGCTCGTTTACCAATCCTTTGGTTGTATTACCTGCTAATGCTTCAGGAACAGCAACTGCTCTATCATTAACTTCTGGAGCAATTGATAATGTGCTTGCCGGCTTGGGTATTAAGAAAGGTGAAACAGTAAATGCAAAATGGACTGTATATGCCTACATTGGAAATGATTCATTGAAAGCAGGTCAGGATTTCAATATCAACTTAACCCGCCAACGCACACTAACAGCATTCAATTTATTGACTCCTGCAAATAATACCCGTTTGGTGACAATTGAAGATGATATTACTCCTGTAAACATCACTTGGGAAGCCTCAACAGGAGCTTCGCAATACTTGTGGTTAGTTGATTTACCTACGGGTAATTTTAGCAATCCATTGTTAAGTTTACCTTCAAACAACGGAGGATCTGCTGCTACTTTAACATTAACAGTAGGGGCGATTGACAGCATACTTGCCTTAAATGCAATTGGTAAAGGCGATTCAATTGAATTAAAATGGACAGTAAGAGCTTTTGAAGCAACAGTTGACCAACGTGATGCAGCACTTGCATTTAATATCAAGTTTGTAAGAGACAATGCAGTTGGTATTAAAGAAGCAGCTTTTGCAAATACTTTTGTGATGTATCCAAATCCGGCAACTGGTTTTGTTATACTTTCAACAACAACCAAAGGAACGTTTGATTATGAATTGATAGACATACTGGGTAGAAGTATTGCAACCGGAAACTTTGAAAACGAAGTTAAGATTGATTTGACTTCTATTGAAAAAGGAACCTACTTTATTGTAATCAAGAAAGATGGTCTTCAAGCAAAAGATAAAATTATAAAGAACTAAACAAGTTTGTTATGACCAATTGACGCGCGCCCAACAATGTTGGGCGCGCGTTATTTTTATGCAGCATGTGCATTGCTGTTTTTGCATCCCACCCATTTTTTCCTTAGCTTCGATTAACTAAAAAAACGTCAAATATTGCGCTTTGCTACCACACATACCACCAATCTATTACATGCGTTTTTGGCATATCGTTTCCACTTCAATGGTAAGGAAACAGATAATGAGGTGTATGGAGAGGGTAATGTGTATGATTTTGGAGCCAGGGTTTATGACCCAAGACTTGGACGATGGATGAGTGTAGATCCAGTTGCTAATTGTCCATTAATTTTGATAGATCCGGATGGAGAAAGAATAATTATAGGGAAACAAGACCAAAGTAAATTTTTAGAAGACATGGCAGTAATATTTGGAGAAGAACTTGCATCGACTATGTTTTCATTTAATGATAATGATGAACTAGTCATTAATTCAGTTGTTTTAACTGATAAGGACAACCCCCCCCTGCTACCGCGCGACTCATGTCGCGTGGTAAAATACTTCCAGATTACATAAACTCATTTTTTACGCAACACAAGTAATTCTTTATACGTACTTGTATTTTCAATTGAAGGTTCATTTAGCAATGAATCGCGAAGTTCAATGTATCGTTCCTGATCAATGGGATAGGTATTTGATGGGTTTCTGAATAGAACAACCACATCACTTTTATCAAGGTGTAAGGGAAAATGATAAATCGATTTTCTGTTTGCAAGGTGCGCAGCAATTTGCACATGTGCCGATACAGCTAAATCGGTATCTATTTTTTTCAGATTCATGAGCACTTCACGTGTATCAATTTCAGTTTGATAATGCGCTTTTGAAAATGGTTTTTCTTTCTCCATCGAATTGTACCAAGGCAGCGCCCTATTATAAAGCAGGTATGCGGTAGTTGTTATTCCTGCTATGGTGCAGCATACCAAAGTAACCTTTTTCAGGTTTTCAATTTTTAGTGTGGATGAAAAATCAATCACAGCCATTGTAGCCAATGGAGCAAACTCAATGGCATAATGCGCATCAATACCCCAGAATGCGATTTCTTTATTTAGCAATTTCTGAAACAGCAGTGGAATAATCATAATCATGTAAGCTGGTCTAATGATGAAAGCAAACCCACCTGATATCAACAATGCAATTAAAAATTCCTGCTTCAGCACTTCATATTCATCAGGTCGAACATGGCTCACCCACATCAACTTTAAGGTTTCTATTGGGTGCAACAAAATATAAGAACCTACCGAAAAAAGACTTCCTCCCAAGTGGCTGAATCTGCGCATTTGGTCAAACTTTCCGCTAGGGCTAAGTGCTGGCATCACAACGCCTGTGATGAGCAAAAAGTAAATAATTGAAAATATAAAAGCCAACAAAGCAAATTGCGAACTTGGCTTATGTTTATCAGCATGCAGCAGCCACATGCCGGCAACAACAAATATTGCCCAAAGTGCCATGTTTTCTTTGCTTACAAGTATGCCAATCAAGCTCAATGCAGCGCAGGTGAATTGTTTGTTTCTATAAAACAAAAACAACCAAGGAACAAAACAAGCACCAATTACATTGTCGTGATAATCGTTTCCGAGTGCTGTAAAAATGGCCCAACACGCATAAAAATGAACAAGCGGAAGCCATGCGTTTTTAATTCCGTTTTCTGTTGCATATCGGTATATGCCCACACCCGCAATAATGATACAAACATTTTGTACGATAAGTAACGTATAGCTGCCAAATACATACCATAGTGGTGAAAACAATATCGGCCATAAGCTAAAGTGCGAAGCCAGAAACGGGACCGACTCAGGCTCCAAACCAAGGGTTACAAGTTGTGGCTGTAGATGTGCGAAATTATAAACTGCATGATTAAACAAACCATAATCCAATGCGGCAGTTTTAAACAAATAATGATTGACCAATGTAATGGAGCAAAACAACAAAAAGAATAGCAGGTGAATACCATTGACAATATATCTTAGGTTGGGTGCCATTAGATACCGGCTTTTTGTTTTGGAGTTGTGCTTACAAAATCTTTCAGGTAATACGGTTCAAAGTAGGCTACATCTTCAAAAAGTGCAGCATCATATTTATGCTGTGCAAGCAAACACATTCCTTTTGCAGAGCAAAGGATTCCATGATGAAAAAACGCACGTTCATGCGAAATGACAGTTGAGCACTTCTGTGTAGCATTTCCTATGAAATGGACCTCTTTTAATTGCAACAAATCAGCAAATGATTGAGCATCGATAATACTGGCAGCAACCGGTTTAATTTCTTTTAGCGTTACATCATAAGCAGCACAATACACTTCCATGCGTCTTGCATCAAGCATGGGCAAAATGATGGCTTGCGGATGTATATCAGCATGCTGAGTTAAAAAAACAGTTGCCAAACTTTGCAGCGTTGAAATGGCAATCAAAGGAATACCTAACCCAAAGCAAATCCCTTTGGCTGTTGACACACCCACCCGAAGCCCTGTATAAGAACCTGGACCCATGCTCACAGCAACCGCATCAATATCACTATAGGTAAGGCCGGACATGTTTAATACCTGATCTATAAAAAGAGTAATTCCGGCTGCATGATTAAAACCTTCATTTGTTTCGTGTGAAGCCACTTGTATACCATCGATAGCTAATGCTACAGAGCAACTTTCTGTAGCCGTTTCTATACAAATGATTCGCGCCATGATGCAAGTATAAACAAAAACGCAATATCCGTTGGGGTGGTATTCAGGTAGCAGATTTAATTACAATCCCTTATCCACCAATTGCCTAAAGCAAGAATTGCATATTGGCCCGCAAAATCACATAAAAATTAATATTTTCGCGGGTCAATGGCAAGTAAACGCTGGATACCGAAACAAACCCCTGAGAGCAGTAAAGTAGATGAACTTGCTGCTGCCATTAATATTAACAAAACCCTTGCCGGGGTATTGGTTCAGCGAGGTGTTGATAATTTTGAAATTGCTAAGAAATTCTTTCGACCACAATTCACAGATTTGTATGATCCCTTTTTAATGAAGGATATGGATAAAGCCATCTCCAGGATTGATCATGCAATTGCAAATAACCAAAAGATATTGGTATATGGAGACTATGATGTTGATGGTACCACAGCTGTAGCAACCGTATTCAGTTTCTTTTCCAAACGATACGAATACATAGATTTTTATATTCCCGACCGTTATACCGAAGGTTATGGAATTTCCTTTATGGGAATTGATTGGGCTGCCAATAATGGTTTTTCGCTCATCATCGCTCTGGATTGCGGAATCAAGGCCATTGATAAAATTGATTATGCCTTAAATAAAAATATTGATTTCATTATCTGCGATCACCATTTGCCGGGTGATGATATACCAAAAGCAGCAGCCATTCTTAATCCGAAACAATTGGATTGTACTTACCCGTTTAAAGAATTATCGGGCTGCGGTATTGGTTTTAAATTGATACAGGCCTTTGCCCAAAAACACCAAATTGATTTCAAACAAGTAGAGCATTATATTGACTTGGCTGCCGTAAGCACATGTGCAGATTTGGTACCTATTTTAGATGAAAACAGGATATTGGTTCACTTTGGATTAAAAAAACTAAAAGATAATCCCAATAATGGACTCAAAGCGCTGTTGGAAGCCTATGCTCCAAAGCCCGAATTTTCGGTAACGGATGTCGTGTTTTTTATTGGTCCCCGTATCAATGCAGCAGGAAGAATTGCAGATGCTAAAGATGCTGTGAGGCTTATGATATCAAATGACTATGACGATGCACGCAACATTGCTGAAACTGTAAACCAACACAATACCGAACGCAGAACATTTGATTCAACTATCACCGAGCATGCTTTTCGTATGATTGAAGAGGATCCATCATATGTAGAAAGAAAATCAACTGTACTTTTTTATAATGAATGGCATAAAGGCGTGATAGGTATTGTAGCATCCCGACTAATTGAGAAATATTACAGACCAACGGTTATTTTAACGGAATCAAATGGTTTGGCCACAGGTTCGGCTCGCTCGGTAGATGGATTTGATTTATACAATGCTATTGAGCAATGCAGCGATTTGCTTGAGCAATATGGCGGACACACACATGCAGCGGGGCTTACCATGCGTGTAGAAAACGTAGAAGCATTTAGTAAAAAATTTGAAAACGTGGTTGCCTCTTCCATTGCTGTAAGAAGCTTGACTCCGGAAATTGAATATGATGCAGAAATTCCATTGCGCCTTATCACCCCTAAGTTCTT
>JBIINH010000075.1:0-10147 GCA_044337585.1 Bacteroidia bacterium | reverse complement strand
CCCTTTAAATAATTATTCATCCATCTTACATATGGAAAATAAAAACTATTTGGTATTGGCATATTATCTATATGCGCCTATTGAAGATCCTGTTGCTTTGAGTGAGCAACATTTGGCTTATTGTAAATCGCTTGGATTACGTGGTCGTATTTATTTAGCAAACGAAGGCATTAATGGTACCATCAGCGGTACCAAAGAAACTTGTGAGCAGTACATGGCTGAAATGAAAGCCAATCCTGTATTTAAAGGGATTGAGTTTAAAGTTGATGAACACCACGAACATACCTTCACACGAATGCATGTAAGGCCTAAGGCAGAGTTGGTACATTCAGGCTTACGTGACCCAAACTATATCAATCCCATTAAAGAAACCGGAAAAAAACTAAACGGAGAAGCGTTTTTGAAACTCAAGGAATCGGATGAAGATGTAGTGATTTTAGATGTACGTTCCAATTACGAAACGCGCTTAGGTAAGTTCAAAAATTCCATTACGTTGGATATTGAAAATTTCAGGGAGTTTCCACAAAAACTGGCCGAACTCGAACACCTCAAGGATAAGAAAGTTGTAACCTGCTGCACGGGCGGAATCAAATGTGAGAAGGCATCCGCACTACTTTTAAAAGAAGGTTTTAAAGATGTGTATCAATTGCACAACGGTATTATCGGGTATGCCAAAGATACAGGCGGAAAAGATTTTGACGGAGTACTGTATGTGTTTGATGGCCGTGTGGCAGTTCCCATCAACGAAGTAAATCCAACAGCCATAGCACAATGTGCAAAATGTGATAAACCCACAACACGCAACCTCAATTGTGCCAATGTAGAGTGCAACGAGCAATTTAATATGTGTGAAGCCTGTTCGGAAGAGATGGAAGGAGCATGCAGCGATGCCTGCAAGGTGCATCCACGCAAACGTCCTTACAACGGAACCGGTTATTACACCAGGCCACCCGTTGAGAATTTGATGAACATATAAATTAGTCTAGTTTTATATTCTCGTCACCATTTTGGTAAGCCAAATAAAGCAATACCAAACGCATCATCTCACTGTCATCATTCATGCCCCATTCAAAAAGTACATCTTGTGGGGGATTGTATGGATTTTCAGGATTACGGGCAGAATTATCATAAATAGCCTCTGCATGAAGCACCGAGCCTGCCGGTATTTTGACCATATTTTTGAATCGGTAAAACTCTTGCCAGTTAAAATCCCATTGTTGAATTTCTATTAACCTGATGGTATCGTTAGTTGGGGTTACTGCATAGGCAATAAAATATTTTCCTAACCTATGCATGTGTGGGTTGATATTTAAGAGCGATACATCGTTGTGAAATTTTACATTGATATGTGCTACGAAATTACTGTCGTTGGCTTTGATATACCATTTTCCGTTTGGTGCCGGATTTTTAGGTTTAAATGCAGCAAAACCAATATTTCTTTCGGGAGCTTTGGCAGCGAAGAAAACATAAAACTTAGATAAATCTTTTTGCGGAATGGGGGTGGGCGAATAATGAAAATTACGAATTAACAAAACACCCTTTTTAGGTAACATAAAGCCAATGCCCTTTGGGTACTGTTGCACGGAAGTGCCCGGCAACCAGCCATTGTGATACATTTCTACTGGCATTTCGCCACTTTGTCCAATCAAATTAAAGTAGCGAAAATCATGGTCGTCTTTCACCCTGTTTAAGGTATCGGCATCGTATACAAAATAATTCGGACCACTAAATACATCTACATCATCTTCAACAGCAATAATTTGGTAGCTTGCATGATGTACGACACTTTTATTGCCTGCAATAAATTCTATGGCACTGGCAAAGGTGTCATGCTTTAATTCAAACGGAATTTTATAACAGATATATACATTTTGATTGTTTGGTGGAACTATGAATGTATCTTTCATGCTCAGCACCAAATCTGGTTTACGATTCACCTGTGAGCCACCTTGGTATTTAAAAACGGTGGGTTTGATGCGTTCATTTCCTTTGGTACATCCTGAATCAATCCATTGCAGTATTTTATTTTTTTCAGTTGATGTAAGCGCTTTGCTGTTTGCAAAATCTCGGTAGTGGTTATTGGCTTTCCAAGGTGGCATGTACCCCGTTGATACCACATACCTGATAAACTCGGAGCGTTTTTTTATATCTGCATATTGCTCAAGTGAAAAGGGGGCGTATCCGTCTTGGCGGTGGCATGAAACACATTTTTTATCTATTATAGATTTCACTTCAGAATAGGTGATTGACTGAGCAAAAGCAATGCTAGTAATCAGTATTCCTAAAACAAGTAAGACATATTTTCTCATTTGTTATTTACAACAAGAGCTTGGTGAATGGGAAAGAATTGAACGGAGAACCTTCGCAATGCTTCCAATGCAGGTCCATTGGTAACCTTCCCATTTGTATCAAATGTAGAGCCATGACAGCTGCAACTAAAAGTGTTATTGTCTTGTAAATCGGTAGGGCAACCGTTGTGTGTGCATGTTATATCCAATGCCACATAGGAATCAGTTGCAATTCGTTTAACTGCAAAGGGAATATCGTTGGTATCTAAAATGGCAATGGTTTTTCCTTGCGAAAATTGTATTTCATTTTGTTTAATTGATACTGCTTTACCTGATACGTTTTTTACCTCAATTGTGAATTCTTGCTTATTTATTTCTAACAAAAATTGGGTGTCGTTAAGCACAGTAGGTATAGGCAACCAAACTTCGTTTCTACCCTTTTGCTCAGTAATTAGTTGTGTTCTTCCAATATCAAATAATTTTATAATCACTTCTTCAGAAATTGTGGAAGTGAATCGAACCGGATTCAAGACACCTGCAATAAAAAAATCAGCATTTTGAGGAAACTGAACTGATACAATATTCATGTTTCCGTTGGTTTCTGAAACATCATCTTTCATACAAGATTGTAAAGCCCAAATTCCGGGCACAAAAAATTTGATAAAATTGCCTCTATCCATAATTAATAGATGCCTCCCACTTTGCGTGTGTTCCAATCAGCATGTGTTTCAAATATTGGTAATCTGGCAGGTTGTGTGGTTAGGTTTGCAGTATCTGTTAGCGATTGCATGAAAGCAATAATGTCATTAATTTCTTGTTTGGTTAAATGTAGCGAATCGGATGATAATGTTTGATAAGGAACATGAATACCCATGCCCGCACCACCGCCATTGTTATAAAAATCCATTACATCTTCAAGTGTTTTGTAGGCGCCATTATGCATGTAAGGGGCAGTGAGCGATATATTTCTGATGGTGGGGGTTTTAAACGAATACTCATAAAAATCTACATCTTCCTTAAGCTTTCCTTTAGCACGACCCTTATCCGGGTCAAGTTTTAAGTTTGATGCATAAGGATTTTCAGGAACTCCCAACACTTCGCTTTCGCTATCGTTGAAATTTGGCGGAACAATTCCTGCAAATACCGGAGCAAAATGACATGTTCCACAATTGGCCTTGCCCATAAACAGGTTAAATCCTTTGTATACTGATTTGTCAATTTTAGAAATTTCGCCACGCACGTATTGGTCAAACTTAGATTGAAATCCGTGCAGCGAACCTACATAAGCAGCCAAAGCGAATGATATGTTTTGTTTGCTGATGGATTGGTTAGTTGTTTTGAATGCATTATCAAATAACTTTTTGTATTCGGTGCTTTCATTTAATTTTCCGATGATGGTGAGTAAGTTTGTATTGAACTCATCTGCACTTGTAACAACATGTTCCATTTGGTCTTCCAATCCTTCAGCACGTAGGTCATGGAAGAAACGCTCGCTGTAAACACAGTTTAATAATGTGGGGGAATTTCGCCCAACGTTGTGTTGCATTCCTGTAGCAATACTTTTAGGCACCCCATCAGTGAATCCTTTTTGAGGATTATGACAGCTGGCGCAGCTACGTTCGTTATTGGCTGATAAAATCGGATCAAAAAACAGCAGCCTTCCCAGAGTTTCTACATCTTTATTTTGAAATATTTTTGGACTGGATGTATAATATGATGCATTGATAATGTCATTTGAAAAGATATTTTTTACATTTAAATTAATGGCTGATTTATTACTTAAGCTACCTACTTCTTCAGCTGTTTCTATTTCTAAAAGCATATGAGCTTCCTGTATTGATTCAAACAAAGGATTAATACAATTTTTAAGAAGTGACAACCGATCCAATGATTCAAAACTTTTAGCAGCCATAAGCTGCTTTTTTGTAAGTTCCAATTGCTCGTTAATCTCTTTCCACAATTTTGGATTGCGATTTTCAATAGGCTTTTTGAAACAAGTCATAATATCTTGTTGTGATTGAATGACGGTTATTGCATCAATTATTGCATAGCCGGATCCGGGAACATCAAAGCCAGTGAAACCTAAAGTAAACAAGCGTATGAGTTCCATACGTATAGACTCCAAAGCAATGCGGTCATAAATTTTGGTTTGAACCTGGTATTGGCTAAGCACATTATCCAATAGGCTGATTTGTTCGGTTACCTCATCCCATACTATGGTATCAGCAAACAACAGTTCATCAATTACTTGCAATCCTTTGGGTTTAATTACCAATAGTGATGGCGCAGTCTTATCAAGTTTTGGTAAAGGAGCCCCATTTATATATTCTTTGATGAAAATTGGATCGATATACTCCCAAATGCCTTCTACTCGTTTAAATGAACTGCGCACAGTTAAGTAGGCTACTGCTGTTTCGTTGCTTATTTTTGAATCAACTTTTTGGCGTGATACGTTTTCACCCAGTATTTTTACTGATTGCTTGAATGATACCATGTTTTTAAGGTATAATTCAGTGACCAATTCGTGAGGCGATTTTTCAGCTTGTTTGGTAGCACCAATAATGACAATTAAACAAAATACTGCAGCAACCAAAGGCCATTTCAAGTTATTTTTCATATCGAAAGTTCATTTTACATAAAATCCTGAAAGCCTCATACGAGGCTTTCAGGATAGAGAAATATAAGAATAAAGTTAAAGACTTGTAAGTGAAACGAATTTGTTATTCTACTATCACTTTAATTTTTTCACCTTCTGTATTCATGATGAAGTAAGCACCCGGTGTAAGGTCAGAAACATTGATTACCTGAACATCACGCAATACTTTTATACGCTTACCGGTCATGTCATAAATAGCTACATCCGATACTTTGTTTAAATGTAACTCAGTTGCAACAGGATTAGGATATGCTGTGAATGCATTACCGGCTTTTTTGCTGTTAAAGAAATCTTCAAGTGAAGTCGGAATCCCATCCCATCCACTAATAGCGTAAGTCAATGAGTTGTTGTAAGGATATGTATTTCCTCCGTCAGGGTGTTGTGAATTAAACAAGAATGTTTTTGAATCCAATGCAATACCACCTGTAATTTCTGCACCAGGAGAGCAAGCAGTTATACGAACTAGATCAGAGAACGTTGGATTAGTAATAGACATGTCTAATAAAAATGATTCACAAATTGTTTGGCTACCTGATTGGTATTCAGCAGGCATTCTATTCCAATTTCTGCCGTTCAAATCTTCTTGAACAATCATATACGTTTTATTGCCTATATAAGCAAAATTTAAACCATCAGGATTTGAAAAATGGATTGTTGGGTAGCTTGAAACTCCTGCTGAAGCAGATGAACCTGAATAAGGACCGCCTTCTAAGAATGTATTAACAGCACCCGAAGTTGGGTCTATAACCAATACACGTCCATAATAATCTCTAAAAGCACCATTGCGAACTGAATCAGCAGCTACTGCATCTGTTCCAGGGAAAGCCATTCCATTTACTGCTTGGTAGCGTACTTTATAAGCTTCAACCAAGTGTGAAGGAATTGTTCCGTTTGCTGCAGCGCCATTTTTGAACGCAGTACCAGGATTATCATTTCCAGTTTCAGTTACATATATTTTTCCGTTGGTATTGTTTATTGCACCCCATTCTAAACGGGTAAACATGGTCGCACCTCTGCGTAAAGCAACTGTACGCAAAGCTATCAAAGTATCCAAGTTGTTTTCAATGGTAATCCAGTTGTTTGGCGCACCTTGTTTGTGAATATAAAGTTGACCGGCAGTAAAATCACCAGCTGTTGTGGCAACAAACTTGCCAAGTAATCCCGGAGTATTGTCATCAAATAAGTATACAGTTTTGTTGTCGCTCATAATTGCGCCACCTTCCCAACCAGCACGACCCCAATTGTATTGTTTGCGAATAGCCTTACCTTGTTTAGGGTCTATTTCAACAAACCAATTCAGGTTTTGAAAACGCTTGATGGTTTTACCGTTAAATCCAGGGAAACCAGCAGGTGTTGTTGTACCAATAACAAAATCTGAAGTATCGCGAAAGCCTGATGATATTTGTGCATTGCTGTTTTGCATCCATTCTTCTGCTGTCCAAATACGGCCTGATTCTGCAACTATTCCACCACAGTTCATACCTGTTTCACCTACTGTATTTACAAAATCAACGTTAAAAAATTTGCCTTCACGTCCATCAGTCAATGTTTGAGGCACGATCTCGATTACATCACCGTTTAGTCTTTTGATTTTAAAAATAGTCATACCACCACCATCACCGATGCTATCATTTTTAATAGTCATTTCGTGGTTCACGCTAACCCAGCCTAATTCTCCGGCAGATAATTTGGTAGGATCTGTTTCAGGTGTGAATCCGATAAAGTCATGCCATTGTTTTGCCAATGCCTGACCTGCAGCATTACCATACGTTAGTGTTGTTTTAACAGTGTCCACACCTCCAATAAAAATATTTTGTTGTACAAGAGGTGATTTTGGCATCCATACGGTTTTTTGTGACCATGATGTGTCAATCTGCACAGGAAAAGGAATTTGAGCCATTGCTGCGAATGCAGTTGCAACAAATGAAGCTGATAGTAATAATTTTTTCATTGATAATTTGTGTTTTTTGATGGCACAAATATTCTACGCATAAGTTAACGGAAGCCTTACTTTAAGTTAGTTCTAACTTATGTTATAGTTAATATTATATATAGATAATATTAATTATAGGCTGTTTTTTAGATTGATTCCATTTAGTATAAAATGTTTAATGATACCTAAACAAAATTTGGGTTATATTTGCCACCTTTTGTTTTAAAAATCATGATTACAGTTTCAAATCTTTCTCTTCGCTATGGCAAACGTGTGCTGTTTGAAGAAGTGAATGTTAAATTCACACCCGGCAATTGCTACGGTATAATTGGCGCCAATGGTGCAGGTAAATCAACCTTATTAAAAATAATGTCGGGAGAAATCGACCCGTCTACAGGCAATATTTCTATCACCCCCGGTGAGCGCATGAGTGTGTTGAAACAAAATCACTTCGAGTTTGATGAATATCCGGTATTACAAACTGTGATTATGGGGAACAAGAAGCTATGGGAAATCATGAAAGAAAAAGACGCCCTATATGCCAAAGCTGATTTTACTGATGCAGATGGTGAAAGGGTTGGAGAGCTGGAAGGCTTATTTGCCGAAATGGAAGGTTGGAATGCAGACAGTGATGCTGCTGAAATGTTGAGTAGTCTAGGGGTGAAAGAAGAATTGCACAGTAAATTAATGAACGAATTGAGTGGAAAAGAAAAAGTGCGCGTATTACTTGCCCAAGCGTTGTTTGGCAACCCCGATATATTGTTGTTGGATGAGCCCACCAACGACTTAGATGTAGAGACCATTTCGTGGCTTGAAAACTTTTTGGCCGATTTTCAAAATACGGTGATTGTGGTTTCTCACGACCGCCACTTTTTGGATGCCGTGTGTACACATATTGCGGATATTGACTTTGGAAAAGTGCAACTCTACACTGGTAACTATACATTTTGGTATGAAAGTAGCCAATTGGCTTTGCGCCAACGCTCTGATCAAAATAAGAAAGTAGAGGATAAGCGTAAGGAGTTGCAAGAGTTTATTGAGCGTTTTAGCGCCAATGCATCCAAATCAAGACAAGCAACAAGCCGAAAGAAATTATTGGAAAAATTGGTTGTGGATGAAATCAAACCTTCTACAAGAAAATATCCGGGCATTATTTTTAGAGCAGACCGCGATTGTGGTGACCAGATATTAAGGGTTGAACATTTAAGTAAAACAACCGATGATGGAACGGTGCTATTTAAAGATATCACCTTCACGCTAGATAAAGGTGATAAGGTAGCCATCATATCTAAAGACCATATGGCTGTAACTGCTTTTTTCGAAATTACAGCTGGCGAAACTAAGCACGACAAAGGCGAATTCGTATGGGGACAAACCATAACCCGCTCTTATTTGCCAAATGAAAATCACAAATTCTTTTCCTCAGATTATAATTTGATTGATTGGTTGCGACAGTTTTCAACCGAGAAAGATGAAACCTATATCAGGGGATTTTTAGGCAAAATGCTTTTTAGTGGCGAAGAAGTGTTTAAGAAATCAAACGTATTGAGCGGTGGCGAAAAAGTAAGGTGCATGGTATCGCGCATGATGCTAACCAACGCCAATTGCCTGTTGCTGGATGAACCAACCAATCACCTTGATTTAGAAACCATCACTGCCTTTAACGAAGCACTTCAAGATTGGAAACATATTATTATTTTCTCTTCACATGACCACACGTTTACTCAAAGTATTGCCAACCGCATTATTGAACTAACACCGAATGGTGTAATAGATAAGCGCATGACTTATGATGAATACCTAGAAGATGAACGTGTAAAAGAGCAACGTGCCAAATTGTATGGTGAATCAGTTTCAATCTAAAGATTGTTTGTGCTAATTTGCTTTAATTTTCCTCCGTATATTTTTTAAAATTATCCAAAATTGCCTGCCAGCCCTGTTGTTGCAATTCAATGGGATTTTCCGTTTCAGGGTCAAAGGTTATGGTTACGTCTGTTTGGTTGTTAATATCTTTGAAATTAATGTTGGCTTGCCTGCCGCCAAATTCATAGGAAAAGTTTTCTCCATGATTAATTTCTGTATAAGTGGCATCAAAATCAAAACCTAAACTGCTATCTCTAGCTTCCATCCGTGCGATATACCTTCCACCAATCTGCATGTCGTTTGATGCGGATGGGCAATGCCAACTAGGATCTGCAAAATTCCATTTGGTGATGTGTTGGGGTTTTGTGTAGTAATCCCAAACTTTTTGCTTTGATGCCAATACAATTGCACTAACTATTATTTTTTGCATTTTTTGATGTGTTAATTCTTTCAAACTAAGTTATAATTTTTGAATGCAGGATTATGGAGATGTTTAATTTTAATTCTTGTCAATATTTGAATGAGTTGAGGATAACTATGCTGTTATCAAACGGGTTGTAACACCATATTTAATGCAAAGTATATAACTAATATGGCATCAAGGGTTGCAGTTGTTGCAATGCATTGGGTCTTCCAGTGTTTTTTGATTGGGATACATTTCTTCATTTATAAATTGGCAATGTTGGCAAACGTAGGTATAACTAATAATGGCTTGGGTTGGACTCCCACATAAGCTGCATGCCAAGCCACGCTTGGCACTTGTTATACCAAAGCCGGGCATCGCACAATGCGGGCAAGTAGACTTAATTTTTTCAACCAATTTTTGCGTAGCTTTTTTAATCACCTCCATTCTGGTTGGGTTATACATCGCCCTCATGTCTGTTTCCACATATACTGCATTGTATTTTGAACGGAGTTGCTCAAATAGTTGTTTCAATTTTTCAATATTGGTTATCCCTTTATGTATATCTATATTTTCATCTTTTGATTTGCGAAGTATCAGCCCATGGCTGGGGAAATTTGACTGGCTTGCAAATTCCATGAGCTCTTCTTCTGATTTAATTTCTTTGCCATTAAAATTAGTAGATGTGCTAAGCTCTCTAATAATGATTTCGATGTGGTGCTTCAGGTCAATAAAAATTAAAAACTCGTCATCGGCATTTACAAAATACACTGAAGGATGGGGCCCAAATGAGCCCTCACTGGCTACGCCCAAATCACATTTGCTAAATCTCATTGCACGCAAACATTTTTCTCTGGCTGTGGCTACAGGGTCAAGTTCTCTTTCTATTTCTCCGGTAAACGTACCCAATTGGTCAGTATCATAAGTGGGGTCAACAAAACAATTTACGCCTAATTCTTTTTCAAGAAGAGGTGCTATCACGCTTTCCTTTTCGTGTTTTGTAG
>JBIINH010000074.1:0-10279 GCA_044337585.1 Bacteroidia bacterium | reverse complement strand
AGAAATGTCAACACTTTTCGAAGACATTCCACAAGCTATTGACAATACCAATATGATTGTTGACAAGGTGGAATTTCTAGACTTGAAAAGAGATATTTTGTTGCCATCCTATCCCCTTCCTCAAGGGTTTGTCAATCAGGATGATTATTTGGAACACATTACTTGGACAGGTGCTAAAGATAGGTACAAAGCACTCACTCCCGAAATAGAAGAGCGCCTAAAGTTTGAATTGCATACCATCCGCACCATGGGATTTGCCGGATACTTCCTTATCGTTTCCGATTTTATACAGGCAGGTAGAAATATGGGCGTTTTCATAGGACCCGGACGTGGTTCAGCTGCGGGTTCGGCAGTGGCATATTGTATTGGCATCACCAATATCGACCCCATTAAATACGACCTGCTTTTTGAACGTTTTTTAAACCCCGACCGAAAGTCGATGCCCGATATTGATACCGACTTTGATGATGAAGGCAGGCAAAAGGTAATTGACTACGTTGTAGATAAATACGGAAAAAATCAGGTTGCACACATTGTAACCTATGGCTCAATGGCTGCCAAAATGAGTATTAAAGATGTGGCCCGTGTGCTCGACCTGCCACTTGCCGATTCAAATGCATTGGCAAAACTTGTTCCGGAAAAGCCGGGCATAACTCTTGTGCGGGTATTAAATGCACCGTTAGAAGGAGATAAAGGTTTGAAAGAAAAAGAAAACCTCGCGTCAGAAGATATTGAATCAGTAAAAAAATTACGTGAGATTTTTGCGGGTAACGACTTACGTGCTGAAGTGCTTCGAGAAGCCTTGATTCTTGAAGGATCTGTTCGCGGCACAGGTGTTCACGCAGCGGGTATTATCATTGCCCCGAAAGACCTTACCGAGATTGTACCTGTTTCGATTGCCAAAGACATCAAACTCCTCATTACACAATATGACGGGAAAGTAATTGAAGATGCGGGTGTAATCAAGATGGACTTTTTGGGATTAAAGAACCTTACTATCATTAGAGATGCGCTCAGATTAATTGAGCAAAATCATGGCGTAAAGATTGACATAGATTCCATTCCGTTGGATGACAAAAAAACACTGGAGCTTTTTGCCCGTGGAGATACAAACGGTACATTTCAATTTGAAAGTGGCGGAATGCAAAAGCATTTAAAAGACCTGAAACCCGATAGGTTTGAAGACCTGATAGCCATGAATGCTTTATATAGACCCGGACCAATGGGCTATATCCCCAATTATGTTGCCCGCAAACATGGAAGGGAACCTGTGCTTTATGACCTTGCCGAAATGGAAGAGTTTTTGAAAGACACTTATGGTATTACAGTATACCAAGAACAAGTGATGCTGCTCTCGCAAAAAATTGCCGGATTTACCAAAGGGCAGGCCGATACCCTTAGAAAGGCGATGGGTAAGAAAGACAAAAAAACAATTGATGGATTAAAAGAAGCGTTTGTAAAAGGTGCAACTGAAAAAGGACACGATGCCACCATTTTGGAAAAAGTGTGGACCGATTGGGAAGCATTTGCCTCTTATGCGTTCAACAAATCCCACTCAACTTGTTATGCATTTGTTGCTTTTCAAACCGGATATCTAAAAGCTCACTACCCGGCAGAGTATATGGCTTCATTGCTCACACACAACCAAAGCAATATAGAAAAAGTTACGTTCTTTATGGAAGAATGTAAGCGCATGGGTGTACCCGTGCTTGGGCCTGATATCAATGAATCGCGCGAAAACTTCGCGCCAAATAAAAAAGGAGAAATTAGGTGTGGATTGGCCGGACTTAAAGGTGTAGGAGAAGCTGCTGTTGGTGAACTATTAAAAGAACGAGAAGCCAATGGACCTTATAAAAATATTTTTGACCTTACCTATCGTGTAAACCTCAGAACAGTTAATAAAAAAAGTATAGAGGTGCTAGCATTAGCTGGTGCGTTTGATAGTTTCACTGATATTCATCGGGCTCAATACTTTTTTCCTGAAAACGGAGAAGAGCCCAACCTCATTGAAAAAGCCATTCGATATGCCAGTGCCACTCAAGCCAATCAATTGGCCAATCAGCAATCATTATTTGGTGGTGGATCATTGGTACAACTTGCAGCTCCTACCATACAGCCTTGTGAGCCCTGGAGTTTGATTGAAACATTAAAAAAAGAAAAAGAAGTAATCGGTATGTACCTTTCAGGGCATCCGCTTGATGATTACAAATTGGAAATGGAATCCTTCAACATCACTGCACTCAATAAAGTTGAAGCCATTAGGGAAAGGGAAATCAACATCGCAGGCATAGTTACCGACTCATTTGAAAAGATGGGCAAAAACGGAAAACCATATGGAAACTTTACCCTAGAAGATTACTCGGGCAATATTAAAATCACCATGTGGAGTGAAGATTTTTTAAGGTTCAAACATTTTTTAAACCACGGGCAGATGCTGTTTGTGAAAGGAATGATGAAACCCCGTTTCAATAGTTCAGACCAATTTGAATTTAAAGTAAACAGCATTATGCTGTTGGCAGAAGTGAGGGAAAAATTGGTGCAAAAAGTAACCTTGATTTTGAAAAGTAACCAAATAAAAAATGGTTTTGCAAACCAATTGAAAGCAACCCTTGAGCAACACAAAGGTGCTGCTTTAGTTAAATTTTTTATAAAAGATGAATTGGGAATGGCCGTCACCACTACATCTAGAAAAGCAAGAATCAACTTAGATAATGAGTTGATAAATACTTTGGAAGAAATGAGTATTGAATACAAAATCAACTAATTGACAGCATATCCTGCCACACTTGCCGATGTTAGGAAATTTAATACGACAAAACGTGCTGAAATAAACTATGGTGTATATCTTGCAACTAGTAAAGACACAAAACATAAATAAATAAAACATGGCATTAGAAATAACAGATAGCAACTTCGAGGAAGTAGTGCTGAAATCAGACAAACCGGTATTGGTAGACTTTTGGGCAGAATGGTGCGGACCTTGCCGCATGGTTGGACCTGTTGTGGAAGAATTGGCTAAAGAATACGAAGGCAAAGCCGTTATTGGAAAAATAAATGTAGACTTTAATCCAAAGGTGGCTACCGATTATGGCATCATGAGCATTCCTGCTTTATTGTTCTTTAAAAACGGACAATTGGTTGACAAGCAAGTAGGCGCTGTACCAAAACACGTATTGGCCAATAAATTGGAAGCCCAAATGGCTTAATTTAATTACGCTATAAAATTTAAAAAGCGAATCGAATTATCGGTTCGCTTTTTTTATGTTACGGGATTTATGAAATCCTCACAGGATGGGGTTTTAAACCCCCATCCTATATGGATGATGATTGTCAAAATCACCTTAACATTTAACAAAAATGTATTCCTAATTAAATAATATGGATACACGCAATTTGGTCAACCAAAAAAATATGTATCTGCCTACCGGGCAACTTCATGAATAAAAAAAACGGATACTGCTTTTCAGAAGTATCCGTTTCGGATTAAGAATATAAGTTTTGTTTATGCTTGGGCTATTGGCTCTACAGAAACAAAAGAACGATCGTTGGCTTTCTTTTTAAATACCACTTTGCCTTCAATGAGTGCAAACAAGGTATGGTCTTTGCCAATACCTACGTTATCACCTGGGTGATGCTTAGTACCACGCTGACGAACGATAATATTGCCCGCAGCAGCATACTGACCACCAAATATTTTTACGCCAAGACGCTTACTATGCGACTCGCGACCGTTTTTCGAACTACCTACCCCTTTTTTGTGTGCCATTGTATTCGTTATTTAAAGGTTTATACTCAATTATGCTTTGATAGATTCAATTTGAATTTTGGTCAAATATTGACGGTGACCGTTCATTTTGCGGTAACCTTTTCTGCGTTTTTTCTTAAAAACCAATACTTTGTCACCTTTTAGGTGGGTCAAAACTTTAGCTTTTACAGAAGCGCCACTTACAGATGGTACCCCAATTTCTACATTTCCGTTGTTGTCTATCAACAATACGTTGTTCAGTTCAATGCTGGCGCCTTCCTCTTGCGGCAAACGATGCACGTATAGAGTTTGGTCTTTTTCTACTTTGAACTGTTGGCCAGCGATTTCCACTATTGCAAACATGTTTTTATTTGATTTAAATTATTTAAAGGACGGCAAAGATATGGCTCAAGCGATTGAAATCCAAATTTCTTATGAAATCTTTTGGTATGGCTAAAAATGGCCTACAAACATAAGCATATCAGGCATTTAATTAAATATAAACGTGGCAATTTTTGCATTTACCTCACGGTTAAACTCCACGTGTACAAAATGCCCTCCCCCATCAATTAAGGCAATATCTACGTGTTCAAATAAACCTTCGGCCTGCGTAGCCAATGCTGCTACAGATAGGTGTGGGTGCCATAATTTATTGGGAATCAACCTGTCTTTTGTTCCAAAAATAACCAACACCGGTTGTTTAATATCGGTGATAAAGGCATGCACTTGCTCATTTAACATTCCTTGAATTGATTGAAGCGTCATGTTGCGCCATTGCCTGAGTGGTTGGTTGTTCATCAGTTTTTTCATTTCGGATATCATCAAGGGCATTTCTGCACTTTGGGTTTCGAAACTATCACGTATGGCCGACTCCAAGTGCAGCTCATCAGCATACAAAAAATCGCCTATATTGAGCATGGCTTGCATAAACATGATATCAGTGCCACTAAAACGTTCGATACCTGCCGGTGCAATCAAAACAAGCTTTTCTATCATTTGCGAATAGCGCAATGCCATGATAATGGCTACTTGTCCGCCCATGGAATGCCCACAAAGAATTACGTTTTTCAAGTCCATTTTTTCAATAAAAAGTTTCACACTTTCGGCATAAAAAAACATGGAGTAAGGAAAATCGCCTTTTGATGAAAGACCATTGCCGGGCAAATCGATAGCTATGCAACGATACTGTTTGGAAAGCGAGGCCATTTGGTGTTTCCAAGCAGCGGCATAATTTGCCAATCCATGAATAAATAGTATGGTTTTAATACCCACCCCTTCATCCATATAGGCAATGTCTATTTGCTCATTTATTGAAAGGTGTTTAACAGGAAATGGATACGTAACATTGTGCATTATTTGCATAAAATAATAGGGCACTCAACCTTGCTGAGTGCCCTGTAATATTAATTCATTTGGTGAGATTTACGAACGATCAATTACCCATTGTGCTACTTTAGGGCCTAACTCCTTTTGCGAACGCGTGCCCACAAATACTCCGATATGCCCACCTGGAAAAGGATACATTTCTTTGTCCTTAGATCCTATCACTTCATTTACCGGAATGGTAGATGAGTTAGGAATGATATTGTCATCTGTAGCATAAATATTGAGGAAAGGCATGGTTGCATTTTTTAGATCGACCTTGTATTTTCCTAATTCAAATTTGCCATTGATAAGTTTATTCTCTTGCCACAAGTCTTTGATGTATTTGCGAAACATCTCTCCTGCCTGGTCAGGACAATCGGCTTTCCATTTTTCCATGCGTAAAAAATTTAGCATTTTTTCTTCGTTATCTAACGAATCCATGATACCCAAATACTTCGAGATATTGGCTGATGGCTTAAGCATGGCAAAACCATTGTCAATCATATCGGCTTTTACCAATCCGTTATTGGCATCAATCATGGCATCAATATCTAAGTCTTTGGTCCAGCGGTAAAGCATGCACTCGTTGCCCGAGAAATCAAATGGTGCTACATATGTGGTAAGGGTTTGCAATTTTTCGGGAAATATAGAAGCATAGATGGCGCTAAAGGTTCCACCTTGACAAATGCCCATTTTGTGAATTTTTTTATTGCCTGTTGATTTGCGTACAAAGTCAACTGCATCATTCATAAATCCGAGGATATAATCTTCCATGGTAAGGTAGCGATGGCGTTTTTGCGGATAACCCCAATCCATAAGATAAATATCCAACCCTTCATCGAGCAATTTTTTCATCAAACTGCGGTCGGGCTGCAAATCCAACACATCTTGGCGGTTCATGATGGCAAATGACACCAATACCGGGATGCTAGATTTGGCAGGGGTTTCTCTTTTGTAGTGGTATAATTTCACTAAATCATCTTGCCAAACCAACTCTTTTGGTGTGGTAGCAATTTCTACTTCGTTTATGCGTTGCAAGGTTTCGTAACCCTTTACCAGCTTTTCGCTGACTTTCGACATTTCTTCAATTAATGATGTGGGATTCATGTGATATATTTAAGAATTATTATGGTTGTACGAGTAAAGATAAAAAAAGCCACAAATCCAACATCACCCTAAAATGAGCTGAATCTGTGGCTAAACACCAAACCTCGAGAAAATATTTTAAGCGTTTTTAGCTGTTTTACGGCTTTTGGTTTCTTTAGTTTCTTCTGTTACCACTTCATCAGCATTGTCAATTTGTTTTTCCAATGTGTTGATGCGCTTACGCAATTCGTGGATCACTTTATATAGTTCGTCCATTTCTGAGCGGGTTGCAACCGGAACGTTATTTAGCATTTTTTCCATTTGCATATCCATGTGGCGCTTCATCTTCATACCTAAGGTATTTAATTCTGCTTGCATTTTTGAATATTCATCTGTGCTAAATAGCGATACAAAATGCTTGTCATTTGTGTTTAACCACTCTTGGTATACTTTCATGAAATCATTCATGCTTTCGCCTTTTTGCAATTTGCTATAGATGTTTTCAGCTACTTCGTCCATTGCTTTCATACCTGTTGTGTACATCATGTATTGCATTTGGGCATTTTTCATTTGGTAGTGAGCAAACTCGTTTGATAATTCGTTCATCATTTCTAATGATGCTTTTGAAGAACCTGGAGTCATCATCTTCATTAATGGTGCAGATGATTCATTCATCATGTTCATCATGTTACTGTAGTTGGTCATCATGGTTCCGAAGATGTCGTTTCCTTTAGGCATCATGTTCATCATATTGTTTTTCATATTGTCAAACATGCCTTTGTTCATTTCCATCATTTTCTTTCCGTTGTCTGTCATCATGTTCATGTTCATCATGTTTTTCATGAAATCAGGTTGCATACCGAACATTTTGTCCATCATGTTTTTAAACTGATCCATATTCATCATGTTCTTAAACATTTCAGGAGTAAATGATTTGTCTTGGATAGACTTCATCATTGGCATCCACATGTTAAACATATTCATATACATTTCAGCATTGTTAAACATTCCACTAAAGTTATCTTTTGTGGTCATATTGCTGAAGTTTTTAGTCATTTCTGAATATGCACTGTTCATGCTGTTCATCCAATTATTGTAGATGTTCATCATATTGTTTTGAGCGTTTTTCATTTCTTCGTTCATATTGTTGTTGGACATTGTGGCAAATGAACCTTGAGCATTGTTCATCCATTCTTTGGCCATATTCATTTGGCTTTCCATCCAAGTGTTGAAAAAGTTAATGCCCGTATGTGCATCAGTGCTATTGTTTTGGTTGAAGAATGACATTTGTGAATCATACCATTTTTTAAAAAAGTCAGAATTTAAATCCATATTAAGTGATTTTGCCATTTTTTCTGTAGCATTGGCAAAATTTTCTACGGCTTGTTTTTGTGCTTCTGCAAATGTGCCGAAGAGGTTGTTTGTGTTTTCCATGTATATATATTTTATATTGTTTTTTACCCTGTTAAAATCGGGCGCAAAATTAGTACAATTTATTATAAAACAATATAGTGTATGTTAAATTTGTGCAAATCGGGCAAAACCCCTGTCAATACTGCATTAAAATGCATATGATTTTTGTCAGCAAGTATCCTTAAAACATTAAAAACTGATTAAATCCTTCCTAAAACCCAAAATTGACTTGGATTTTTTTTTGCAAAATGGATTAGATAAAAATTGAACTTTAGAGATGTTTTTGTAATCTATTTTAAATTTAAAATAAAATAATATTTGGGCCAATGTTGTATACTATTAATTGGATCAACACCTATATTGCGGGTCAATAATTTAGATTTCATATACTATTCAAAACCTTAAAATCAGAGAAACATGGGACCAAAAGTAGGAGACATTTTTACACACGACATTAGCTACACACAAGAGCAAGTAAACCTATATGCTCAAATTTCGGGCGATACCAACCCGTTGCACGTAGATGCACAAGCTGGTAAAGACAGCATGTTTGGACGTAACATTATTCACGGACATTTTAGCGCCAGTGTATTTACCAAAATATTTGGTGTATTGTACTTTGCAGATGGACATGTGTACATGAAACAAAGCTGCACATTTTTGAAGCCGATGTTTGTAGACACTCCTTACCAGGCTGTAATTACCGTAAAAGAACTATTTCCGGAGAAAAACCGTGTGCTATACGAAACAAAAGTAATTGACGTGGCTTCGGGAGCAGAAACCATTGTAGGCGAAGCATTGCTGATGAACAAAAAGCAATATACTTGGTAAATAAAAGTAGTTTGTAAATAAAACTTTAGCATATGAACTCAATAGTGAAGCAGTTTTTATGTTTTTTATTTTGTATAGGTATCAGCTATAGTGTTCATGCACAATCCATTACAGATACAATTGAAATAAGAAAGAACAATGGCAACATCAGGTATTATTACCATGGATTAAAAATATCTGAAGCGCAATTGGAGCAAATTATCATAACTAACGACTCTGCATTCCGTATACATCATCGGGCTAAAATAGAACAAGGAGTAAGTTTGGCATTAGGTATTTCAGGAGGATTTATGTTGGGTTGGGGAATCAGCTCATCATTTTTTGCAAATGAGTTGATGCCTATGAGTATGGTGAGCGGGATAGCCTTAATTTTGATTTCAGTACCATTTACTATCAGTTACGAAAAAGGATTGTTGAGGGCCACACGTGTATACAATGAAGGCATAAGACGTAGGTACCCTACTCCTGCTAATTAAGCTTACAGCTATTGACAATATGTAAAAGCAGCCTTTGGGCTGCTTTTTTTTTGCATTTTTCGGAATTCATTTTAACTTGCTTACTCGAATTCACAAACATGCCTAACCAACCACTCCCCTTTCAAGTACCAACTGAATGGAAAATTGAGCCACTGGAATATGATGGCAAAAAACGTATTGCCATCCGATTTAACTACCATACAGAATGGAACAACCAAGTGAGAACCCTTAAGGAATCTCGGTGGAGTAATACGCAACGCTGCTGGCATGTGGCGGATAATGAATTTCACCGTGTGTTGTTGGGAATTGAAATACCCCAAAAACGATTCACACCTAAAAGTCCAGAAATGGTTTCGGCTGGTGGATTTGAAAAAATTGAAGCTTATACAAAATGGATGACATCTCGAAATTACAGTGAAAATACCATCAACACTTATAGAAATGCATTAATTGTTTTTTTAAAATATTATCATGATAAACCTATTGAAGAGATAAGCAATAAAGATGTTGTAAATTTTAATGTAGATTATATAAAGGCAAAAGGCTACTCAGTATCCATGCAAAACCAAACGGTGAATGCGATAAAGTTATATTTTACTTTTTCAAAGGGGTTAAAAATTGAGGTTGAAAAAATACATCGTCCAAGGGGTGAAAAAAAACTACCCAATGTGCTGAGCAAAGAAGAAGTAAAAACCATTTTAAATGCATTAACCAATCTTAAACACAAGGCCATGTTATCGTTAATTTATAGTTGCGGCTTGCGCAGCAGTGAATTAATTAATTTGGAGTTGACACATATTGATAGCAAACGAAATTTGCTGATTATTAAAAAGGCCAAAGGTTTTAAAGATCGTATTGCTCCATTAAGCAATAAAACCATAGATATGTTGCGAGAGTATGTAAAGGCAACAAAGCCAGTAAAATACTTATTTGAAGGGCAGAATAGAGGAGAGAAATATGATGCGAGGAGTTTACAACTGGTATTAAAAACAGCTTTACAAAAAGCCGATATCAAGAAAAAGGTTACACTACATTGGCTCAGGCACAGTTATGCCACACATTTGTTGGAAGCAGGCACCGACTTGAGGTATATACAAGAGATATTGGGCCATAAGAGCAGTAAAACTACTGAAATATACACGCATGTAAGTACCCGAAGCATCCAAAACATAACCTCACCATTTGACGATTTATGAGAAAAAATAAAGTGATGCAAAAAAGAAAAAACCTTCGTATATTTCTGGATATTGGTATAAAACACGAAGATTTATATCGCATATAAGCAAGTTAGCTGCAACCCAAATAGACACGAAAAGACATAAAATTAATGAGACAAAATATTATGACAGGACACATATTCTTT
>JBIINH010000007.1:0-31780 GCA_044337585.1 Bacteroidia bacterium | reverse complement strand
ATCGATACAGATATATTTGTAGGCGATGATCAACTTGAAGCATTGATTAAGCTTAAATCTAAAAACGAATTGATTGGTGACGTAATATTTATGCTCCAATCACCAGCACAAAAAGTTATTTCTGCATTGCAAAGCGGAGGTGGCAAAATTGCAGGAATCGTAAAAACACTCAGCGAAAAACCAGAGTAAGAACAAAATAACAACTATCAATAACAACAATTTAAAACACAAAAAAATGGCAGATTTAAAAGCGTTTGCTGAGCAGCTAGTTAGCTTATCAGTAAAAGATGTAAATGAGTTAGCAAAAATCCTTAAGGATGAATACGGTATCGAACCTGCTGCTGCAGCTGTAGCAGTAGCAGCTGCGCCTGCTGCAGGTGGAGCTGGAGAAGCCGCTGCTGAAAAATCAACTTTTGACGTAATTCTTAAGAGCGCAGGAGCTCAAAAGCTTAACGTGGTAAAAGTTGTAAAAGATCTTACAGGTCTTGGCTTGAAAGAAGCTAAAGAACTTGTAGATGGTGCTCCTAAACCTATCAAAGAAGGTGTAGACAAAGCAACAGCTGAAGACTTAAAGACAAAATTGACCGAAGCAGGAGCTGAAGTTGAGCTTAAGTAATAAGCTAACATCTTTAAATTAGCAATTTGACCCCGGTTTTTCCGAGGGTCATATTGCTATTTTATGCAATCAAGGCCTTAGCCTTTATTCGCATTTTGGGCCATGCCCTTTTCTATTTTTAGTTTCGTTCAGGTCAAATTAATTTTAAACTACATTGGCTAAAAAGAACAATATCGCAGAAGAAAGAATAAATTTCTCTTCTGTAAAAAAAGTGCTTGAATATCCAGATTTTTTGGACGTTCAATTAGAATCATTTAAAGAATTTTTTCAATTAGACACTACCTCTGAAAGTAGAACTAATGAGGGGTTGTTCAAAGTGTTTCAGGAAAATTTTCCTATCACAGATACAAGAAACATATTTGTTCTTGAATTCTTAGATTATTTTGTAGATCCACCACGTTACAGTTTACAAGAATGCATAGAAAGAGGATTGACTTATTCAGTTCCCTTAAAAGCCAAACTTAAGTTGTCATGTAACGACCCGGAACATGAGGATTTTCAAACAATTGTTCAAGATGTTTATTTAGGAACAATTCCATACATGACTCCTGGAGGTACATTTGTAATCAATGGTGCTGAGCGCGTAATTGTTTCTCAGTTACACCGTTCACCAGGAGTATTCTTCGGCCAAAGCTATCACACCAATGGAACAAAGCTTTACTCGGCAAGGGTAATTCCGTTCAAAGGTTCTTGGATAGAATTTGCTACTGACGTAAATAACGTAATGTATGCATATATTGATCGAAAGAAAAAGTTTCCAGTAACTACACTCTTACGTGCAATTGGATTTGAAACAGATAAAGAGATTTTGAATCTTTTTGACCTTGCAGAAGAAATTAAAGTAAGCAAGTCAGGACTTAAGAAAGTTGTTGGTAGAAAACTTGCAGCCCGTGTTTTAAAAACATGGCTTGAAGACTTTGTGGATGAGGATACCGGTGAAGTAGTATCAATTGAGCGTAATGAAGTAATCATTGAGCGTGATACAATCTTAGAAGATAACCATATCGATATGATTGTAGAGGCAGAAGTGAAAACTATCCTAATGCATAAAAATGAAGCTAGCCAAAATGATTTTGCAATCATTTTAAATACACTTCAAAAGGATACAGCAAACAGCGGAAAAGAAGCCCACGAACATATTTATCGACAGTTGCGTAATGCAGATCCACCAGATGAAGAAACTGCTCGCGGTATTATAGATAAATTATTTTTCTCAGATAAACGTTATGATTTGGGAGAAGTAGGTCGTTATAGAATTAATAGAAAATTAAATAAGGGAATTCCAAGTGAGGTTAGGGTATTGACAAAAGACGATATCGTTGCTATCATAAAATACCTAATTGAATTATCAAATTCACGTGCTGATGTGGATGATATTGACCACTTGAGTAACAGACGTGTACGTACAGTTGGCGAACAATTGTATTCACAATTTGGCGTTGGTTTGGCACGTATGGCTCGAACCATTCGTGAACGAATGAATATCCGCGATAACGAGGTGTTTACTCCAGCAGATTTGATTAATGCGAAGACACTTTCATCGGTTATTAATTCATTTTTTGGTACCAACCAATTATCACAGTTCATGGATCAAACCAATCCTTTGGCTGAGATTACACACAAAAGAAGAATGTCGGCACTCGGGCCAGGTGGTTTGAGTCGTGATCGCGCTGGATTTGAAGTGCGAGATGTGCATTACACCCACTACGGTCGTTTGTGTACTATCGAAACTCCAGAAGGTCCAAACATTGGATTGATTTCATCACTTTGTGTGCATGCTAAAATAAATAGTATGGGCTTTATTGAAACGCCTTACTTAAAAGTAAATGATGGAAAGGTTGCTTTAACTGAACCCGTAACTTATTTAAGTGCAGAGGATGAAGATGGTAAAACAATTGCCCAGTCAAATGCTAAATATGATGAGAAAGGTAATTTCTCTGATATTAAAGTAAAGGCAAGATTTGAGGGAGACTTCCCTATGCTGGATCCCGATAAAATTGATTTCATGGATATTGCTCCAAATCAGATTGTATCAATTGCAGCAAGTATGATTCCTTTCCTTGAACACAATGATGCGAATCGTGCTTTGATGGGCTCAAATATGCAACGTCAAGCGGTACCACTTATACGCCCTCAAGCCCCAGTTGTAGGAACAGGTCTTGAAGGAAAAGTAGCCCGCGACTCACGTTCTATGATTGTTGCTGAAGGCAATGGTGTCATAGAAAGTGTTGATGGAAATGCGATTACAATACGTTACGAGCAATCAGAAAATGATAAACTTGTAAGCTTCGGTGGAGATACTAAAACATATAAATTAATAAAATTTAGAAGAACCAACCAAAATACTTGCGTAAACCAAAAACCGATAGTTAAAAAAGGTGACCGCGTTGTAAAAGGTCAGGTACTTACCGAAGGATACTCAACAGAAAATGGTGAGTTGGCATTAGGAAGAAACCTAAAAGTGGCATTCATGCCATGGCAAGGTTACAACTTTGAGGATGCTATCGTTATTTCAGAAAAGGTAGTGAAAGAAGATGTTTTTACATCCATTTACCTTACAGAATTTGAACTCGAAGTAAGAGATACTAAACGTGGTGAAGAGGAACTTACAAATGATATCCCAAATGTAAGCGAAGAAGCAACCAAAAACCTTGATGAAAATGGATTGGTTCGAATTGGTTGTGACGTGAGCGAAGGAGATATCCTAATTGGTAAAATCACTCCTAAAGGTGAAACAGAACCATCACCTGAAGAAAAATTACTAAGAGCTATCTTTGGTGATAAAGCCGGAGATGTGAAAGATGCATCACTTAAAGCGCCACCATCATCTACTGGAGTTGTAATCGAGAAAAAGCTATTTGCCCGCACTAAAAAAGACAAGACTATGAAAGCGGACGACAAAGCAAGAATCGCTAAACTGCAAGATGAGTTTGAAAAGAACCTGAAAACAGTTAAAGGCGAACTTGCTGAGAAACTCTTTAGTGTACTTTCAGGTAAAACTTCGCAAGGTGTATTTAACGTATACAACGAAGAGCTTATCTCAAAAGGTACTAAATTTACGCTTAAGAATTTAACTGAAATCGATTTTGCTCACATCAATGCCAATAATTGGACAACTGATGCTGAGAAAAACGATTTGGTAAAACAAATACTGAGTAACTATAAGAATAGACACAACGAAGTATCAGCTGATTTCAAACGTAAAGAATTTGCTGTCACTGTGGGCGATGAGCTACCAACTGGTATTCTTAAACTTGCTAAGGTATATGTTGCAAACAAGCGTAAGTTGAAAGTAGGAGATAAAATGGCAGGACGTCACGGTAATAAGGGTATTGTTGCCCGTATCGTTCGTGACGAAGATTTACCATTCATGGAAGATGGAACGCCTGTAGATATCGTTTTAAATCCATTAGGTGTACCTTCTCGTATGAACTTGGGTCAGATTTATGAGACAGTTCTTGGATGGGCTGGTATCGAGATGGGAGTTAAATTTGCAACGCCAATTTTTGATGGAGCAACCGAAGATCAAGTTCTTGAATACTGCCGTAAAGCAGGTATTCCTGAATATGGAAAAACATACCTTTATGATGGATTGAGTGGAGAGCGCTTTGATCAACCAGTAACCGTTGGCGTTATTTATATGCTAAAACTTGGTCACATGGTTGATGATAAAATGCACGCCCGTTCTATTGGTCCATACTCACTTATTACACAACAACCATTGGGAGGAAAAGCCCAATTTGGAGGTCAACGTTTTGGTGAAATGGAGGTATGGGCACTTGAAGCTTATGGAGCTGCAAATATCCTCCAGGAAATTTTAACCATTAAGTCGGATGATATCGTGGGACGTGCTAAAACATACGAAGCCATTGTGAAAGGTGATAACCTGCCACAACCAGGTATACCAGAATCATTCAATGTATTGGTTCACGAGTTAAGAGGTTTAGGTCTTGATGTTACACTTGAATAATTACACCGTATTATATGTCTAAAAAAGATATCAAACTAAAAAGTAATTTCACCAGAATTCGCATTGGATTAGCCTCTCCAGAGTCTATTCTTCAACGCTCTCATGGTGAAGTGACAAAGCCAGAAACGATTAATTATCGTTCGTTTAAGCCTGAAATGGGAGGTTTGTTTTGCGAACGCATTTTTGGTCCTATAAAGGATTATGAATGTCATTGCGGTAAATACAAGCGTATTCGTTATAAAGGTATTGTATGTGATCGATGTGGTGTGGAAGTAACAGAGAAGAAAGTAAGACGCGAACGCATCGGACACATCAATTTAATTGTTCCCGTTGCACATATCTGGTATTTCCGCTCACTGCCAAATAAAATTGGATACTTGTTGGGAGTGCCAACAAAGAAACTGGACATGGTAGTTTATTACGAACGCTATATCGTATGTCAACCTGGTATCAAGCAAGCTGATGGAGTTTCAAACAATGATTTATTGACTGAAGAAGAATACCTGGATATTTTAGATTCTTTGCCAAAAGAAAACCAATATCTTGATGACAATGATCCAAACAAATTTATTGCCAAAATGGGTGGTGATGCACTTTGGTTCTTATTGTCTAGAATTAATTTGGATACACTTTCTTATGATTTAAGAAATAAAGCAAGCAACGAAACTTCGCAGCAAAGAAAGAATGAAGCATTAAAACGCTTAAAGGTAATCGAGTCATTCCGTTCATCGCAAGAGAATGGAGACAATCGCCCTGAGTGGATGGTCGTAAAAATTCTTCCGGTAATTCCACCAGAATTGCGCCCACTTGTTCCATTAGAAGGTGGCCGTTTTGCAACTTCTGATTTGAATGATCTTTACCGTAGGGTAATTATCCGTAACAACCGCTTAAAACGATTGGTTGAGATTAAAGCCCCTGAGGTGATTTTGCGTAACGAAAAACGCATGCTTCAGGAAGCTGTTGATTCGTTGTTCGATAATACAAGACGTGTAAGTGCAGTAAAAACAGAAGGTAATCGTCCATTGAAATCTTTAAGCGATATGCTTAAAGGTAAGCAAGGTCGTTTCCGTCAAAACTTATTAGGAAAGCGTGTAGATTACTCAGGCCGTTCAGTTATTGTGGTAGGTCCTCAGTTGAAATTACATGAGTGCGGATTACCAAAAAACATGGCTGCAGAATTATTCAAACCATTTATTATTCGTAAACTGCTTGAACGTGGTATCGTAAAAACGGTTAAATCAGCTAAGAAATTAGTAGATAGAAAAGAACCAATTATATGGGATATTCTCGAAAATATTTTGAAAGGACATCCGGTATTGCTGAACCGTGCACCAACACTTCACCGTTTAGGTATTCAATCTTTCCAACCAAAATTGGTTGAAGGAAAAGCGATACAACTTCACCCTTTGGTATGTACAGGTTTTAACGCGGATTTTGACGGTGACCAAATGGCTGTGCACGTTCCTCTTGGTAATGCAGCCATTCTTGAAGCGCAATTATTAATGTTGGCTTCACACAATATCTTGAATCCGGCAAACGGTTCGCCAATTGCTGTACCATCCCAAGATATGGTTCTTGGATTGTATTACGTTACAAAAGGACGTAAATCAACCCCAGAACGTGCTGTGAAAGGTGAAGGATTGGTATTCTATTCATCAGAAGAAGCAATTATCGCCTACAATGAGAAAAGAGTAGAGTTGCACGCTCATGTAAAATGTCGTGTAATGGTTAGAGAAGAAGGCCAACTTGTATCAAAACTAATTGACACTACACTTGGCAAAATTTTATTTAACCAAGTAGTTCCTCCAACATATGGTTATATCAATGAGCTCTTGACAAAGAAAAATCTTCGAGACATTATTGGTGATGTAATCAAAGTATGTGGTATGGATCAGTGTGCCAAATTCCTTGATGATATTAAACATTTAGGTTTCCAGTATGCATTCCGCGGAGGTCTATCTTTCAACTTGTCTTATGTTATGATTCCTAAAGAAAAGGAAAAATTTGTAAAACAAGCAATGGATGAAGTAGAAGAAATTTGGAGTAATTACAACAATGGTTTCATTACCAATAACGAACGTTATAATCAAGTAATTGATATCTGGACACGTATCAACTCTCGCTTAGCTGATACTTTGCTAAAACAATTAAAAGAAGACGAGCAAGGTTTCAATCCAATTTACATGATGCTTGATTCTGGAGCTCGTGGTTCTAAGGAGCAAATCCGTCAGTTGGGTGGTATGAGGGGATTGATGGCAAAACCTCAGAAAAACCTTTCAGGTGGAACCGGAGAAATCATCGAGAATCCGATTCTGTCTAACTTCAAAGAAGGTCTTTCAGTAATTGAATACTTTATTTCAACACACGGTGCGCGTAAAGGTCTTGCAGATACGGCTTTGAAAACAGCTGATGCGGGTTACCTTACACGAAGGCTTCATGATGTTGCACAAGACGTAATCATCAATGAAGAAGATTGCGGAACATTGCGCGGTATTCCCGTTTCAGCACTAAAAGATAATGAAGAGATTGTTGAATCATTATACGAACGCATTTTAGGTCGTGTAAGCTTACACGATATATATGATCCATTAACAAATGAATTTTTGTTGCATGCTGGTGATGAAATTACTGAAGAAATAGCAACTAAGATTGATAAATCACCAATTGAAACAATAGAGCTTCGATCTGTATTAACTTGCGAAACCCGTTATGGTGTTTGTGCAAAATGCTATGGACGTAACCTTGCCACTGGTCGCTTAGCTCAGCGCGGTGATACAGTTGGTGTAATTGCAGCTCAATCAATTGGTGAACCAGGAACACAGCTTACCCTACGTACATTCCACGTGGGTGGAACGGCATCCAATATTGCATCTGAGTCGCAAATGACAGCGAAATTCGGAGGAATTCTAGAGTTCGAAGAAATTCGTACAACTGAAATGAAATCTGAAGAAGGAAAATTGGATGTTGTGTTAGGTCGTCAAGGTGAAATTCGTATTTTGGATGAAACCACACGTCAACCAATTATTACAGTCAACATACCTTACGGAGCACATTTGTTTGCTAAGAATGGACAGAAAGTAGCTAAAGGAGAGAAGTTGTTCAGTTGGGATCCGTATAATGCGGTAATCATCTCTGAGTTTGCTGGAGAAGTTCGTTTCGAGAATATGATTGAGAACATTACATTCAAAGAAGAATCTGATGAGCAAACAGGGCACAAAGAGAAAGTGATTATTGAATCTAAAGATAAAACCAAGATTCCTTCAATCTTTGTTGCAGATAAAAAAGGAAACACACTAAAAGAATACAACTTACCGGTAGGCTCTCACATCATGGTTGAAAATAGAGATGATGTAAAAGCAGGTGAGGTTATTGTAAAAATTCCTCGTATTGTTGGTAAAACAAGAGATATCACAGGTGGACTTCCACGTGTAACGGAATTGTTTGAGGCAAGAAATCCTTCTAACCCTGCCGTGGTTACTGAAATTGACGGAGTAGTATCTTTTGGAGGTATCAAACGTGGTAACCGTGAAATCGTTATTACATCTAGGGATGGTGAGCAGAAGAAATACCTTGTTGCATTATCGAAGCACATCCTTGTTCAAGAAAATGATTTCGTAAAAGCAGGTATGCCTTTATCAGATGGTTCAATCAGCCCACAAGATATTTTGAGAATTGAAGGACCATTAGCAGTTCAGCGTTACATCAGTAATGGAATTCAAGAAGTATATCGTTTGCAAGGTGTAAAAATCAATGATAAACACATCGAGGTTATTGTACGCCAAATGATGCAAAAGCTAGAAGTTGAAGATGCTGGTGATACCTTGTTGTTAGAAAATGAGAATGTAGATAAATGGAACTTTAAGCTGACCAATGATTGGATTTATGACAAGAAAATTGTTATTGAATCTGGAGATTCGGCTAACCTTAAGGTAGGGCAGATTGTACATGTTCGTAAACTTCGTGACGAAAACTCTATGTTAAAACGTCAGGATAAGAAACTGGTTCAAGTTCGCGATGCAGTACCTGCAACAGGAAGCCAAATCATCCAAGGTATTACACGTGCATCATTGGGTACACATAGTTTCATGAGTGCAGCGTCATTCCAAGAAACAACCAAAGTATTGAACGAAGCAGCTATATCAGGAAAGATAGATAACATGTCAGGTTTGAAAGAAAACGTAATTGTTGGACATTTAATTCCTGCCGGAACCGGAATGCGTGATTACGAAAAATTAATCGTTGGATCGCAAGAAGAGTTCGATCTGCTAATGGCATCTAAAGCCAAAAGAGAAGAGGCATAGTAATTTTTCAAATACGAACTAAATTAAAGAGTCGAATAGTTTAACTATTCGGCTCTTTTTTATATCAAAGCATAAAATGGCTGAAGAAAATCACTTATCATCTCGTAGTGCTTTAACAGCATATCTCACCATATGTGCACATCTTCCAATGTCTCTATATGTATCATCAAAAAAATAAATGTCTTCATTAAATCTTCTGATTATTTTTCCCGTCTTAATATGTACAAACTCATATTCAAGATTCAAAGCTTTGTTTTTATAAAACCGAGTACTTGAAATACTGTATGGGGAAGGCCTGCCCGTTATCGATGAGTCGAGATATAAGTTGATCTTAAATTTATAATCAGCTTCAGAAGATTCTTTCTTTGTTAATCCTATTCGTTTAAATTCTTTGTAAGCAGAATTTAAAATCGGTTGTTCATAATTGCCATTTAAATGTTCTGCAGTTTTGTTGCTAAATTCTACCCACACTGTCCCTTTGTATGGCTTTGGCTTAGAAATCGATAATGAAATTTTTTGGCGGTACCAATAGCGTTTATTGCATCCAGTAAATAGCAATAAAAATGCCAACGCTGTAATTGAGATAAATTTCATTGAATTAAATGGATAGGCAATAAAAAGGCTGCTTTGTGAGGGCAGCCTTTCTTTAAATATTATTGATTAAATTATTCAACCATTAGTTTTTCAGTATAAACCGATTCGTTTCCTAACGTAATTCTAATTATGTACATACCTTTGGTTAAGTTCAAATCAGTTTTATTAATTACTAATTCTTGGCTACCCGAAGCCTGATTTTCATTTACTATGTTTGATACTTTGCGGCCCATTATATCATATAGTTCAATGTTTACATTTGTTGGCATTGCAAGTTCGTAAGATAATTTTGTAGTTTCTCCGAATGGGTTTGGATATGCTTTTAAGCCCAAGTCTGATTTTGAGATTTCACTAACACTAGTTACAAATCCTACCTTCATATTATCGATATATAAATGGTTTCCACCGGCAGCGTTAAATGAAACTTTGAATCGTACATTGCTTTGATTAGGAATATTTGTTGTACCTTGGATACGCATTAGTTTCCATTGAGCGGGCCCACTTGGCCTAAAATCCACTGCACTTTGAACTCCAGTTGTTTGGGTAGAAGGGTTGGTGCTTAACGTAGATAAAGGATTTATTTTGTTTTGAACAGTGGCTGTTGGATTTCCACCTACAAATAAACGTTGGCTCCAAGTACGGCCACAGTCGGTAGATACAAATACAAATAAGCCGTCCTGTGAATCTCCTGTTGTATTTCCGGTTGATGTGGGGATAGATGTAAGATTTGGAGCAAATGCATAGTAAAATTCAAAGTAAGGATTTGATGCACCTGTTAAATCAAAAGATGGTGATACGAGCGAATATCTGAAGAAACGGCTAAGTGTTCTAGAATTTAACCTTAGACTAGAAACACCATCATATTGTGTACCTGAAACCCTAGTCCAAGGATTGCTGTTGGATTTTATTTCATTTTCAAAATACCAACCTTCATTCAGGTAATTATTTTGGTAGTCCCAATCAGGAGAATATGCAACACTCTTTAATGCTTCTGCCGGACCTTCAACGTGCAAGTAGTTTTCAGCTACTAAAGTGTTTGAACCGTTTGCACCGGTAACTTTTAGTGAAATGGTTTTGTCGCCAGGTGTACTGTATGTAACAGCCGGAGGGAATTGGCCTATAAAAGTAGCCGGTGTTGCATCTTCCCCAAAGTTCCATTCCCATGCAGTGATTGTTGCATTCCAAGAAGCTTCCCTAAAAGTAACGGAGTTGCCTACACATACTCTATTTTCGGTTAAACTTTGATTATTTGCAAGATTGAATGCTGCAATTGGAGTTGGCTTGCTGTCAAAAGTGTCAAACTTAATACCTGTTGCAAGTAAGTTTTCGTCTTGCCATAAAGCCCTACGGTAGCTATTGAGTGTAAACTGCATGCGAGCCGCTTGGCCTAAAGTAAACATATTATTGGCACATGAACCCGAAAAATAATCCATAAAATTTTCACATTGATCCGGAAGGTCAGGATTGTCTGTGGTACAGGTATTCGAATCAGGTTTGCTACAAAAGTTTCTTGTTGATATGCCCGCAAATCTTCCTACTCCTGGTGTGAAGAAAGTTGGAGGAGTATCAAATAAGAAATCACCATCTAAAGAGCATGTATCAATTTCTGAGCCTTGAAAAGGGTGAGCTAAACCTAGATAGTGGCCAATTTCGTGACCTACAGTGTTATAATCAAAAGGGTCTGGTGAATTAATATTACCTACTGTACTAGCTAACACAATTGGTCCGTCTACTTTAGCACTCGGATAAGAATTTGGGAAATAAGCGTAACCGCCAACAGGAAAGGGTGAGTTGGACTGGATGCTAGCAGCAACCCAAATATTTAAATACTTGCTATTGTCCCAACTGTTCAATTTTACGTTGTCATTTGCTTTATTTGCTAACGGGCCTATATAAATTCGCTCTATACCATTGGTAGGATTACCTTTAGGATCAAACTTAGCCAATCTAAACTCGATTTGAGCATCAGCTTCAATATCTTGAAATATTGGTCGAATGCGATTTCTAAATCTGCTATTTGCACGAAAGTTTTCATTCAATATCGTAATTTCATCTCTAACCCGTTGGTCTGAAATATTTTCAGAACCGTTGTTATGTAAAATGTGAAAAACAATAGGTATGAGGTAAACTGGTGCGCTGTTTTTTTGGCGTCCTTCTACTTTAAATTTTGACAAATCAACCGTTTGCATGTACTGCATAAATGCATTATTGTACGCATCTACTTGCTTTTTGGCTTCTGGATTTTGATTTAAATATGCTTTGTGGTTTTCATCTGTGCCACATGGCATGGTTTCAGTTTGAGCCCAAACAGTGTTTAAAGACAACAAACAAGCGCAGGTATAAATTAATTTCTTCATATAAAATGATAAATTTTCGAACGGCTAAAATAACCAAGAATAACAATAAGTCAAATGCATTTTTTATTCAGTTGCATCATTTGAAAATTTTGGCATCTCAAACACTTCCAAATCTGAGAAGTTTGAGCCAGATATTTTCAATCGAATAGCGGTTATTTTTTGATGAAATCCGTGTGTTCCGGCTGCGCCAGGATTGATGTGTAACAGGTTATTAGTAGCATCTTTCATTACCTTTAATATATGAGAATGTCCACACACCATAAGGTCGGGTTTGCTTGATTGTAAAATTTTTCTGAATTGAGGACTATACTTTTCTGGATAGCCTCCAATATGCAACATACAAACATTTATATTTTCTACTTTGAATTGATTAAACTCAGGAAATTCTTTGCGTATATCTAAGCCGTCTATATTTCCCCAAACGCCTCTTAAAGGCTTTATTTTTTTTAATTCTTCCGCTATCGCTATGTTTCCCCAATCACCAGCATGCCATATCTCGTCACATTCCTGCAAAAAGTGTTTAACTTTTACAGGTAAATATCCATGCGTATCGGATAGGATTCCAATTTTTATCATATTTGCTCGATGTCAATTACAATTTATATTATCATAATAACGGTTGCGGTAAGTTTAATTTCTTTTTCACGAACCGATATTTTTTCAAAACTAACCTTTAGTCCTTATGAAATTAGCCATCGCAGACAATATTGGAGATTTTTTTCTTGTGCCTTATTGCATGGAGATTTCTTCCATTTGTTTATTAATATGTTTGTATTGTACTCATTTGGACTAGCTGTTGAGCGTTACTATTCATTTATTTTTGGCAATGCATCCACAATCATCTTCTTGTTGCTGTATATATCTTCTGTTGGTGCGGCCAATGTTTTTTCATATTATAAACATCAAAACAACAGTTCATTCATATCAGTTGGGGCATCCGGTGCAGTTTCTGCTATTGTATTTGTAAGTATTTTATTTGACCCGTATAGGCCATTGTATCTATACGGACTTATTGGTATTCCTGGAATTCTATTGGGAATAGGATACCTTATCTATTCATATTACATGTCAAATAAAGGAACTGACAATATAGACCACAATGCTCATTTATATGGCGCTATATATGGAATGTTGTTTACCATTGTCTTTAAGCCATCATTGTTTTTAGCATTTGTTTTTAAACTGCTTGGAAATTAGAAAAACACACCCATTCTGAAAACCCAAGGGCTAGCATAAAAACTTGTATTGAATGCCCCTGGATTTGAGCCATCGTAAGCACGCCACAAAACATCATATAATGCCAAAAAGTATCCACCTCTACCTGATCTTGATCCACTATATCCGCCACCAAGATAAAATGAATTGCTCCAAATGCGCTTGGTATCTCCAAAGTAATTGTATGAATTGAAGTTTAATGTTGCAAATTCGGCATGCGCAAAAACTGGGCCTATGAGTCGCATGCGATCAAAAACATTAAAACCCCAGGCATTGTCAGAAATTTTTTGCTTAGTGCCATTTTGCAATTGATAAGATTGCGACCAATACATGTATGTTACACCAAAGCCTGCTGTATTTCTATCCGATACATTGTATGCTATTTGTGGCTGTAGTAATAATGAACCAGCATTTCCCCAAAAACTAACCCAAAAATTTCCTCCAAACATTACTTTATCACGCCAATCAGATGTTTCATAATTTTTTACATCTTGTTGCTGTTCTTCACGTTTGGGGTCAATCTCTTTTATTCGCCTTTGGGCGAACATAAAATAGGGTAAACAGATACCCCAAAAGAGTGCAAGGGTTATAATTTGATTTTTAAACACAAGTACAAAATTATTAATTTATTGCTGAAATAGTGCCCGAATAAATTTACTTCGCAAATAAATTACAAAGTCTAAACATATGACCAAAATACACAATTTTTCAGCAGGCCCGGCAATATTGCCAAAATCTGCAATTGATGCTAGCATTGAAGCACTTAAAAATTTTGAAGGCACTGGACTTTCTCTTATTGAAGTTTCGCATAGGGGAAAAGAGTTCGAGGCTGTAGTTGAAGAAGCTTGCAGATTGGTAAAGGAGATATTAAATATTGGTGATGATTATGCAGTGCTTTTTTTACAAGGAGGTGCAAGTATGCAGTTTGATATGATCCCAATGTATTGGTTAGGAGAAAAAGATAAAGCAGCTTATCTAAATACGGGTGTTTGGGCATCACGAGCAATTAAAGAGGCTAAGATGTTTGGGACAGTTGATGTATTGGCATCAAGTGAAGATAAAAATTTCAATTTCATTCCTAAAAACTATTCTATACCAGCGGATGCAAAATATTTTCATTGCACTAGTAACAATACAATATATGGGACAGAGATGTTTGAATTTCCTGATACCGGAAATGTGCCATTGGTTTGTGATATGAGTTCTGATATTTTTAGTAGGCCATTTGATGCCAATAAATTTGACATGATTTATGCAGGGGCTCAAAAAAATATGGGACCAGCAGGAACAACATTAGTTATTATTAAAAAGTCATTTTTAGACAAACGTGCTGATAGGAAAATACCAACAATGTTGGATTATAAAATTCATGTAGACAATGGAAGTATGTACAATACACCGAGTGTATTTGCCATATATGTCTGCATGCAAACTTTGAGATGGATAAAAGAGATTGGATTGGATAGCATGGAAAAGCGAAACAAGCAAAAGGCAGATTTGCTATATACCGAAATTGATAGAAATCCACTTTTCAACGGTACGGTTGCTAAAGAAGACAGAAGCAGAATGAATGTAAATTTCGTATTAACCAATTCTGATTTTGAGGAGGAGTTTTTGAGTTTTTGTAAATCAAAAAACCTAAGTGGATTGAAAGGACATCGCTCTGTTGGGGGACTTAGGGCAAGTCTGTATAATGCATTAGAACTAGAAAGTGTGCAAGTATTGGTAGATGCGATGCAAACTTTTGAGAAAACTAAATCAACTATTAACCAATAATTATAAACCTAAATTAATGATACGAATATTAGCAAATGATGGCATTGATGCAATTGGTAAAAAAATGTTAGAAGAAGCAGGATTTACAGTTGTAACAGACAAAGTAGCCCAAGAAAATTTAGCGACAGAATTAAAGAACTTTGATGCCATTTTGGTTCGAAGCGCAACAAAGGTTAAAAAAGACATTATCGATGCTTGCCCTAATTTGAAACTTATTGGTAGGGGAGGTGTGGGGATGGATAATATTGATGTGGCTTATGCAAAAAATAAAGGTATAGCTATAGTGAATACACCTGCATCATCATCATCGTCTGTTGCCGAATTAGTATTTGCACATATTTTTACTGGATCACGCCTTTTGCAAATAACCAATAGGGTAATGCCTGAAAAAGGCAATGAAGAATTCGCAAACCTAAAGAAAGCTGCCTCCTCTGGCATTGAACTTAAAGGTAAAACAATGGGTATTTATGGGTTTGGTAGAATTGGGCAGGAGGTAGCAAAAATTGCCATTGGATTGGGAATGAAAGTGCTTGCCTTTGATCCATATGTAGAAAAGGTTGATTTAAGTCTTGATTTACCTGCATTAGGATTAAATTCACGTATAAAGGTATCTATTCAAACAGTAAATGAAGAGTCTGTTATATTACACTCAGATTTTATAACATTCCATGTTCCATTTAATGAAGGAGACAAAGCAATTATTGATGCACAAGTAATTTCAAAAATGAAAAAAGGTGTAGGCCTAATCAATTGTTCAAGGGGTGGAGTAATCAGTGAAACAGATTTATTGGCAGCATTAAATACGGGTAAAGTTGCCTTTGCGGGCTTAGATGTTTTTGAACAAGAGCCACCTATTTATAAAGATATACTTGCACATCCCAATGTTTCTCTTAGTCCGCATATAGGTGGCAGTACCATTGAAGCACAAGCTAGAATTGGAATTGAATTGTCGGAAAAAGTAATGGACTTTTTTAAGAAATAGCGCTCAGAACGTATGGCAATCATAAAACCTTTTAAGGCATTACGTCCCTCGAAAGATAAGGTGTCGCAAGTATCTGCACCATCATACGATTCTGCAAGTAGAGATAAATCGCATGAAGAGCTTGCTACAAATCCATACAGTTATCTTCATATTGCAAAACCATATTTGCATTTTAAAGATGAAAAGAAAAATCCGGATAAGCATTTCCCATTAGGGATTGAATATCTTGAGAAATTTAAACGCGAAGGTTTTTTGATTAAAGAAAATCAGGAAGCATTTTACATCTACAGGGTTATTAAAGGAAGTAATGCATATACTGGTATCATTGGAGCTGCTTCTGTTGAAGACTATGATAACAATAATATACTCCGACATGAGAATACGCTAACGGAGAAACAAAATGAATTGGCAGATCATATCAACTGGTTTAAACAGTTGGGCAATCCTGTTTTGCTTACTTATAAAGATTCTGATCAAATAAATGCGCTCGTAGAATTATATATTGAAAATCACATACCCGAATACAATTTTATTAGCCATGATCAATTAAAACACAACTTGTGGGTGGTAAAAGATGCCAATGATATCAAATTGGTGAATCAAGAATTTGAGCGTATTCAAAAACTATACATAGCCGATGGACATCACCGAAGTGCAGGAGCAAGTGCATACAGCAAAATGTCCATCAACAAAGATAGGACAGATGATGCGTACAAATTTTTCCCTGTTTGTCTTATCCCATTTTCTAAATTACATATATATGAATACCATCGGTTGGTAAAAGACACGTTTGTGTATGATAGCCATTTTATGGAACATATTGGCCAATATTTTGACATAACCCCAAGTGGTGATTTACCTGTTCAGCCATTAAAATCTAAAGAGTTTGGTATCTATTTTAATAAAAAAGCGTATTTGTTAAAGCCCAAATCCCAAATTCTGATTGGATTAGAAGGGATTTTAAATCAGCTAGATGTAAGTATTGTAGAAGAATTTATTTTGAAACGCATATTTGAAATCAACGATAGCAAAACAGATAAACGCATCTCTTTTATTGATGGAACCAAAGGCATAGGAACCATTCAACACATGATTGATAATAAAGAGTTTGATTTAGCAATTACTTTATATAAAACATCAATTGAAGAAGTTGTAGCTATTGCAGAAAATGATATGATTATGCCACCAAAATCTACATGGATAGAACCCAAGATCAGGACCGGACTCATTATTTACGAAACTATTTAATTTAATAAATTATGTTTGGAAAACTAGCACAAGCTCAAAAACAAGCTGAGGAAATAAAACTACGTTTAGATGCAATAACACTTGAAGGCACCGCTAGTGGAGGTGCAGTTAAGGTAATCGCTAATGGCAATAAAAAAATAATTGAAGTAGTCATTGCAGATGAGTTAATGGTTTTAGAGCGTAAAGAAGAACTTCAAAGCTTACTGCTCATTTCAATTGATAATGCTTTACAAAATGCTGATAACGTTGCTGCATCTGAAATGCAAGCGATGATGAATGCAATTTTGCCAAGTGGCCTTACTTCATTGTTAGGCAAAAAATAAGCCCATGCATTTTCATGCATGGGCATTTATATTAATTTACATTATGAATTTAATCTATTCTTACTCAGGTAAAACTTCAATTACCTTTTCTATTGAAGCATAATTTGTACCAGTCATTGATTTTGAATTTTCAGCAATTACTGTAATAGTATATTTGCCAGGTTTTAAATATGTAAATACAAAACTTTCGTCTGTTACTTCAAAATCCTTTCCAACTGCAATAACATTATTATAGAGACCCTCACCACCTAACAAAATCATAGAAATATCGCAATTCATTGATGTATTGGTAAATTCAATAGGTTGCCCTGCCTTTACCTTACTAGTTGATAGCTCAACATCAGCATGTGGAGTAGTGTTACATGAGGTAAGTGATAATCCAATTACCACTACTGTTAGAATTTTGATTAAGTTTTTCATAAATGTGTATATTAATTTGTTTATTGATACACAAATATCAGCCATTTATTTTGTTTAAATGCAACTTATATAATTTATTTAACTTATCAATATTTATAATACATTGATAATCAGTTATAAAAAAAATGGCATTAATGTAAGTTTAATACAAATTCTAATAAAGTGTACACTAATATGATGCTTATTTCTGAAATAAAAAGCTTATAAAGCTATATAAGTAGCAGTATTTTATTTGTGGCGCCAATGTTGTTTTTTATAAATTGACGCGATTCGATAGTTCTGTGCATTGAGAATAGTTGTTTGGATTGTTGAAATAGTAATGATGTCAACTCATCCTTATTCCCTGCGATTGCCGCAACACCTGCGGAAATTGCCATTTTAATTTCTGGAAATTTTTCGTGATTATTTGGTCCTGTAATAACAAAACAACCCATAGCCAATGGCTCAAGAATATTGTGTAACCCCTTTTTACCAAATCCACCTCCTACAAATGCCACATCTGCATATTGATATGCATTTGATAACATGCCAATATTATCAATGATCAACACATTGCATTTTGTTTCGGTTTGAAAGTGCGAAAGCCTACAACACATTTCACCAGAAAAAGTAGATTCTATTTGTGTAATTCGTTTATTGTTTACTTCGTGGGGCGCAACTATAACAACGGTATCTTCTGAAAATCCCTGCATAATGCTTCCCATCATTTCTTCTTCATGATGATAAGAGCTGCCCAGTATGATTACTTTTTTATTTTGACAAAATTTTGAAATTAAGGGCAATTCTTTTGGCTGTTTGGCATGCTCATATACCCTATCAAATCTAGTATCTCCTGCAAACGTAGCCTCATAAATATTAATGCTTTTTAATAATGTTATATCATCTTCAAATTGAGTAAAAATATGGGTAAAATTTTTGAGTAAACTTCGAAAGAAGCCTCCATACCACCTAAAAAATAGCTGATTCGTTGTGAAATGAGCTGCAATAAGGTAGGTAGGGACTTTGAACTGTTGCAAGGTGTTTAGAAAGTGATACCAAAACTCATATTTGATAAAAAAAGCCTTCTCAGGTTTTATAATTTGGATGAATTTTTCTGCATTTGATCTAGAATCAAATGGTAGATAAAATATGTAATCTGCACCTGAATAATCTTTTTTGATTTCGTAGCCCGATGGCGAAAAGAAAGTAATAATGATAGCAAACTCTGGTTGGTTTGCTTTTAGTTTTTCTATGATTGGCCTAGCTTGTTCAAACTCTCCTAAAGAGGCACAATGAAACCAATATGATTTCCGTTTTTCAGCCTTTAGTCTTTGTTGGATGTGTTCAAATACATTTTTCCTGCCATCAATACTCAGCTTGGCTTTGTGGTTAACAAAAGACGCAATACGGATAAGTGAAAAGTAGGTTTTGATACTGATGATGTAGAGTAAATAACCAAATATATTTGTCATAAACTAATAGGAGAATTCTTCGTTTTTGCCACCACTTAAATACACTGGAATCATCCAGCCAAATTTTATACCAAATGCTATATCCATTCTTTTTGCGGTATCATATTGCATCACATCATAATTGTATTTGCGGTAGCTTTGAGTGAATGCCTGCATGGCATATGCAGCTATAAAAAAATTATAATACCTGTTGTTGCTGTAAAGTTGATATCCAATCATTTGTTGAAGTGCAAAACCGCCAGTCATGCGGTCGTATCCTTTGATTAATTCAGGTGATAATGAGGCAATATCATTTTTAGGTACAGAGATATTTATTTTATGGGTATAATGACCAAACCCCGCGTTTACCAAAATTCCTGAATTGCTGTTTCTTTTGCTTATGGAAATGATTTTGCCAACCTGAGCAAAGTAACATAAGCCTCTTTGGCTAACCGCTATGTCAGCCGCAAGTCCGGTATTATTACTAATAAATCCACCACTGTTTGTAAGGTTTTTAAGTAGTCCTACTTCTTTAATTTCGTTTCCAAATTGATAACCTGTTTCAAACCCAAATAGCCAATTAGTTTTAGTTTTGTAGTTGATGCCACCACTCACTTGATTGATAAAGCCAAATCTTTTGCCTAAATCACCCGAAGGGCTTAATGCAGAGTAACCTGCTTGGAAACTAAAAATACGGTTCCCGTCAGCACTATATTTTACCTCAGTTTTTCTCTTTTGGGCAAACAAGTTTTGAACTGATAATAAGAAAAATAAACAGATAAGAAATCTTTGCATTGCTTCAAATGTAAATATTTGCGCATTTTTATGAAATGGAAATATAGATATTAGCTGTATAATTGCGCAAATACTTTTATTTACAAAAATGAAAATTGCTGTTATTGGAACAGGCTATGTAGGACTCGTTACCGGAACCTGTTTAGCCGAAGTAGGTATTGATGTTACCTGTATTGATATAGATACAAAGAAAATTGAAAACCTAAAAAAAGGCATATTGCCTATATATGAGCCAGGATTAGAGGAACTTGTCACAAGAAACGTAGATGCGGGTCGTTTACATTTCTCAACCAGTTTGTCAGAAAGTGTGAAAGGTTGTGATGTCGCATTTATTGCTGTGGGTACCCCTCCTGGCGAAGATGGCAGTGCTGATTTGAAATACGTAATTGGTGTTGCAAGGGAAATTGGCCTAAACATCGATGACTACACCGTTGTTGTAACAAAAAGTACAGTGCCAGTTGGTACCGCTAAAAAAGTTAAATCTGCAGTTCAGGAAGAATTAGATAAAAGAAACTCAAGAATTATTTTTGATGTGGCATCAAATCCTGAATTTTTGAAGGAAGGAGCTGCTGTTGAAGATTTTCTTAAGCCAGACAGAATTGTTGTTGGTATAGAAAGTAAAAAGGCCGAAGAATTGATGCGTAAATTATATAAACCATTTACGCTGAATAATCATCCTATCATATTTATGGATATTCCATCAGCAGAAATGACGAAGTATGCTGCAAATGCAATGTTGGCCACAAAAATTAGTTTTATGAATGATATTGCAAATCTTTGTGAGATAATGGGGGCAGATGTAAATTTAGTGAGAAAAGGAATTGGAAGTGATCCAAGAATTGGAAATAAATTTATTTATCCTGGTATTGGATATGGAGGTTCTTGCTTTCCTAAAGATGTGAAAGCACTTGTAAAAACAGCAGAAGATAACGGTCATAAAATGAGAATATTGCAAGCTGTAGAAGATGTAAACAATGACCAAAAGAGTGTTATATATAATAAAATTATGAAACACTATGATGGGGAAATAAAAGGTAAAGTGTTTGCACTTTGGGGTCTATCATTTAAACCAAAAACAGATGACATGCGCGAAGCGCCTTCTTTAGTCATTATCGAAGCATTGCTTAAAGCCGGAGCTAACGTAAAAGCCTTCGATCCTGTTGCTATGCATGAAACACAAAAGATACTTGGTGATCAAATAACCTATGCCAAAGATCAAAACGATGCACTGATAGATGCAGATGCATTGATAGTGGCAACAGAATGGCCTGAATTCCGTTCTCCAAACTTTAATGTGATGACAAAACTTTTGAAAACAAAAACCATTTTTGACGGGCGAAATATTTATGAACTAGAAGAAATGAAAGAAATGGGATTTACCTACTATTGTATAGGCATTAAAACACATAACTAAATTTACTAAACCTATGTTGTTTAAACATTGGTTTCTTACTTTGCAATCAATATAAATGGAAAGAAAACGAATACTTATAACTGGAGCTGCAGGGTTTTTGGGTTCACACTTGTGTGACAGGTTTATCAATGAAGGATATCACGTCATTGGAATGGATAACCTAATAACTGGCGATATGAAAAACATCGAGCATTTGATGAAGCTTGAACAATTTGAATTCTTCAATCATGATGTAAGCAAATTCATCCACGTGCCCGGTAATCTTGATTATATCTTACACTTTGCATCACCTGCTAGTCCGATTGATTACCTAAAAATTCCTATACAAACACTTAAAGTAGGCTCTTTGGGAACCCATAATTGTTTAGGGTTAGCTAAGGCTAAAAAAGCACGCATTCTCGTTGCTTCTACATCTGAAGTTTACGGAGATCCATTGGTGCATCCACAAACTGAAGAATATTGGGGCAATGTAAATCCAGTTGGTCCCAGAGGTGTGTATGATGAAGCAAAAAGATTTCAAGAAGCCATAACTATGGCCTATCATACCTATCACGGTGTAGAAACCCGAATAGTAAGAATATTTAATACTTATGGTCCACGAATGAGGCTGAATGATGGAAGGGTTTTGCCTGCATTTATTGGTCAGGCGCTACGTGGCGAAGACCTTACTGTTTTTGGTGATGGCTCACAAACGCGTTCTTTTTGTTTTGTGGATGATTTAGTTGAAGGTATATACAGGTTATTGATGAGTGACTATACTGGACCGGTAAACATTGGGAATCCGGATGAAATTACTATCAAACAATTTGGTGAAGAAATCATTAAACTTACAGGAACGCAACAAAAGTTAATACAAAAACCTTTGCCTAAAGATGACCCTAAACAAAGACAGCCAGATATTACCTTGGCCAAACAATTATTGGGATGGGAGCCCAAAGTGAGCAGGGCAGAAGGGCTCAAAATTACCTACGCATATTTTAAAAATTTACCACCCGAGGAATTATACAAAAGTGCACACAGATTTGATTAAGGAGAATAAATAATGGGAAGAAACGTATTGCCAGAATATAATACCGAGCGAGACTTTATGCAGATTTCTGAATATGGAAGAAATGTGCAGAAAATGGTTCAATATGCTGTAAACGAACCAAATCGCGAAAAAAGAACTGTCTTGGTTCATGCATTGATTACTTTGATGGGGAATTTAAATCCTCAGCTTAGAGACATGGAGGATTACAAACACAAACTTTGGGATCACCTTTTCATTATATCAGATTTCAAGTTGGATGCTGATTCGCCTTACCCAACACCAACCAGGGATACGGTAAATGTGAAGCCTGAAATAATGGCTTATCCTCAACATAGAATCAAGTTCCGTTTTTATGGAAAAAATATAGAGAAAATGATTGAACAAGCATCTGAAATGGCAGATGGTCCTACCAAAGCAGGATTTATCAATTTGATAGGTTCGTTCATGAAGCAATCATGCAGAAGTTGGAATGAAGAGATGTTGCAGGATGAAGAAATTTTGGCTCACTTGGAAATGCTATCTGATGGCCGTATTAAACTTACAAGCGGTGAGGATGTGCAATTCAATGCATTACAATTTAGAAACCGTCAAGCTGGAGGTAATCCAAACCAAAATAGGTTTAAGAATAACCGCAACAATAATAACAACAACAACCGCAACAATAATCGCAATCGCAATTTTAGAAATAAAAATAGGGGTAATTAATAGCCTAAATTGAAAAGATTTTTTTTGGATAGGTTAGATTGCAAATTGGCTTACTGCATATGACTAACCTGGTTTAAAAAGTTTCTCTTTTATATTTATCCACCAATTCAATTGGGTTGTGGAGTACATCGCTTAACGCAACAATATAACTATCCTTGGGTGCTATAGATAAAGCATATTTTAATGGTTCAATTTCATCTGGAACCCTTTCCCAAGTTGTATTAGTATTGCCATCTTTTATTCCGGTTGTGAGTTGGTCAATTAATTCTTCGGCAGTTTTTCCACGCAGAAATTTTACTTGATGAATGAGAATGTGATCAAACATTTGAGCAGATATTTTGCCTAATGCAATTACATCCTCAGGCCTGCGGTCGCCAGTGCCTACAATTATGCCAATTTTTTTTGAAGCTTGTATGGGTTTCATGAAATCCTGAATACCTAAAAATCCATCTGGATTGTGTGCGAAATCAACGAGTAATTTACAATGTGGAAAATCATAAATATTCATTCGGCCTGGCGTAAGTTCCGGTGATGGCAAAAATGATTTTAATCCGTTTGCTATTACTGTTTTGTTTAGCCCAAATAGGTAAACGGCAAGCACCGCTGCTAAAGCATTTTGGGTCATAAATTTCAAAGTGCCATTAAAAGTTATAGGAACATCATCAAGGTTTGCAATGTTCAGTTTCTGATTTGGAGTTTCGATTACGATGCAATGATTTTCTATGTAGGCTACAGTTTGCTTTTGATTAATTGCATTCTTAATTTCTAGATTATTTGCACTCATAGCAAACCAATTCACTAAACATTTGGCCGTTTTTCCCATTGCAATAGTATATGTATTATCTGCATTGAGAACGGTATTTCCTAAAGAATATGTAGCATTTATAATTACACTTTTTATACGTGCCAATTCATCCATAGTATTGATATCAGAGATGCCAAGATGATCTTCCTGAACATTGGTTACGATTGAAATATTACAATGGTTAAAGCCTAATCCTGCACGCACAATTCCACCTCGTGCGGTTTCTAATACAGCAACATCAATAGACGTGTTTCGCAAAGTAAGTTCTGCACTAGCTGGTCCTGTAGTGTCTCCTTTATCAATTATTTGGCCATCAATGTAAATCCCGTCACTAGTTGTATAACCAGGCTTATATCCTGCAGATTTTAGTATATGAGCAACTAACCTAGTTGTTGTTGTTTTGCCATTGCTTCCGGTAATAGAAAAGATGGGAATACTGCCATTTTCTACTTCTGTAAATAATTGTGCTACTGACTCGGGTAATTTGTCTTCATCTAATTGAATTCCTTTTTTACCATGTCCAAGTTGCCACGGACCTAAACTTGATTTTGAAATGACAGGTATATCGGGACGGTTAGCCAACTCTTTTAGCAAGTGCAGAAGCTTTGCCTTAGGTGTTTCTTCAAATAATAAAGCACGAATATTAATGCTTTCGGCATCTAAATCAAAAGCTTGGTTGGTTGTAATTTTTTGTAACAGATGAACTGCCGACTTACCTGCTTGCTTCCCAGCTTGTTCGTAGGCATACTGAAATACAATATTATAGGTATGTGCTATAGCAGTTTTTTTCCATTCGAAGTAGGTTAAATCTAAGTCTTTGTTGGCAATCTTTTGCACGGCCAATGCAATAGCAGCAATCGATATCACAGTCTTTGCTTCTATATCAATCTCATTCAAATTAGGTATTTCGATTTGAGCCGACTCCAATACATGGATAATTTTTTTCCATTGTGCTTGGTCCAGAGTGATATCTACACCCATGTCAATGCGTAATTGAATAAGTTTTGGGAAATCAGTACTCCAATAATTGGGCCCGCGCAAGGCTTGTATTGATAAAATTTTCACAGAGGGAAAATAACGAAATACCTTATTAATAAAATTATTTATGTCAATATTGAAGATTATTTAATCTTAGGATAAAACAGTTTTAATACGTCATTTACTTTTGCAGCTTTTTCGATATGGTTGCTAGGTTTTTAAGAATGACAGTTCACTTTGCTAAATTTTATACAATACCATAAGGCAATCAATTGCTTAGCTTTAATGAAACATTTGTCAGTTCGGGCATAACGCTTATTTTTGCGCACCAATAAAAATTAGCTTTGATTACGAATAAGGATTACGATTTCAAAAAAATAGAAACGCATTGGCAAAGCTATTGGAAGTCTAACGATACTTATAAAACTTCTAACGACACGTCCAAGCCAAAATGTTATGTGTTGGATATGTTTCCATACCCAAGTGGTTCAGGTTTACATGTTGGACATCCGTTAGGTTATATCGCTTCAGATATTTATGCACGTTATAAAAGACTCATGGGATACAACGTATTGCATCCAATGGGATATGATGCATTTGGATTGCCAGCAGAGCAATATGCGATTCAAACTGGTCAACACCCTGCAATTACAACCGAATCAAACATTACGAGGTATCGCGAACAACTGGATAAGATTGGTTTCAATTATGATTGGAGCCGAGAGGTTAAAACATGCTCTCCTGAATATTACAGATGGACACAATGGATTTTTATAAAATTATTCAACTCATGGTATAACCCCAAATCGAACAAAGCTGAGCCTATTGATATCTTAGTCGATAAATTTCAAACAAAGGGGTTTCATGGAAATGATAATGATGCATTAACGGGAGGCATGGAATTTGATCAACCTTCATTTACTGCAGAAGAATGGTTGTCCATGAATGAAAAGCAGCAGCAGTTGATACTTCAGCATTTTCGATTGGCTTATTTGAGCGATGCATATGTAAATTGGTGTCCTGCATTGGGAACTGTCCTTAGTAATGATGAAGTAAAAGACGGAGTAAGCGAGCGAGGTGGATTTGCAGTAGAGCGAAAGGTGATGAAACAATGGAGTTTGCGAATAACTGCTTATGCTGATCGATTGCTCTTAGATCTTGATAAACTTGATTGGAGCGAAAGTATTAAAGAAGCACAACGCAATTGGATTGGAAAGTCAAGAGGATGTAGTATTGATTTTAGGGTTCAAGATTCAGACTTTAAAATAGAAGTGTTTACCACTCGCCCAGATACTATTTTTGGTGTGAGCTTTATCACACTTGCGCCCGAGCATGAGTTGGTGAAAGAAATAACAACAGCCGAGTACATTGATGAAGTTTTGAATTACAAAGAGTTTTCAAAAAATAGAAGTGAAAGAGAACGCATGGCTGATGTGAAAAATGTAACAGGACAATTCACAGGAGCATATGTTGTGCATCCATTTACCAGAGAGGAAATTCCGGTTTGGATTGGTGATTATGTTCTTTCTGGATACGGTACAGGCGCTGTGATGGGAGTTCCGGCACACGATGCAAGAGACCATAGGTTTGCTAAATATTTCGGGTTACCTATTTTACCTGTAATAACACCACCGGACTCAGAAAATAAATTTGGTGGGTTTGACAACGAGTCTTATGAAGGTAAAGAGGGTATTTTAGTAAACTCTGATTTTTTAAATGGTATGGGTGTTAAAAAGTCGATTAAGACTGCCATCGAAAAAATTGGAGAACAAAATTATGGAAAAGGCAAAATCAACTTTAGGCTAAGGGATGCTATTTTCGGTAGACAGCGCTATTGGGGAGAGCCAATTCCGATTTATTATAAAGAGGGTATTCCGTATCCCATTCCAGAAAACGACCTTCCACTTGTATTACCAGAAATAGATACCTTTTTACCAACAGAAGAAGGCGATCCACCATTAGGTCGAGCGAGCAATTGGAAATACAAAGGAGAGTATGATTATGAATTGACAACAATGCCAGGTTGGGCAGGGTCGTCATGGTATTTTTTACGTTATATGGATTCAGGAAATACAACCCATTTTGCCGATAAAAATATAACCGATTATTGGAAGAATATAGATGTTTATATTGGAGGAAGCGAACACGCAACAGGGCATTTATTGTATGTAAGATTTTGGACTAAGTTTTTGTATGACTTAGGATATATCTCGGTTGATGAGCCGGCTCAAAAGCTTATCAATCAAGGTATGATACAAGGTCGAAGCAATTATGTTTATCGCATTAAGGATACGAATACCTATGTTTCCTATGGGTTGAAAAACAAATTTGAAACAACCGCTTTAAATGTAGATGTAAACATAGTGCAAAATGATGTGTTGGATATAGTTGCATTTAAGGCTTGGCGAGTAGATTTTGAAGATGCCGAGTTTATACTTGAAGACGGAAAATATATCTGTGGGGTAGAGATAGAAAAAATGTCCAAGTCTAAATGGAATGTGGTTACCCCTGATTCAATAATCGACCAATATGGTGCTGATACCTTGCGCTTATATGAAATGTTTCTAGGACCGTTGGAGCAAAGCAAACCATGGAGTACACAAGGTATTGAAGGCGTTCATCGATTCCTAAAAAAATTATGGAAGTTATTTTTTAATGCAGAAGGAATATTAAACATTAGTGATGAAGAGCCAACAAAGCAAGCGTTGAAATCAATTCATAAAGTCATCAAAAAAATAAGTGATGATATTGAACAGTTTTCATTTAACACATCAGTAAGTACATTTATGATATGTGTAAATGAACTTTCTGAAATGAGGTGCCAAAACAAAACCATACTTAAAGATTTACTTATTTGTTTATCGCCTTTTGCACCTCATATTTCTCAAGAATTATGGAAGGAATTAGGGTATAATAATTTAGTTGTAGATGAGGCATATCCAGTTTATAAACCTGAATATATGGTTGAAGATTCTTTTTCTTATCCAATATCTATAAACGGTAAACACCGAACAAATATTGAATTTAATTTGCAGGCTGACCAGAAAGTGATAGAAGAAATGGTATTGGCAGACGATATTGTTAAGAAATGGCTTGAAAATGCAATTCCTAAAAAGGTCATCTTTGTTAAAGGTAAAATCATAAATATAGTTATATAATGTTTTCAATATTTTTATCAGCAGAAAATTGGTTGTCGCTTATCACTCTTACCTTAATGGAAATTGTGCTTGGCATAGATAATGTTATTTTTATTTCACTTGTCACAAACAGGCTTAATCCAAAACAACAAAACTCGGCACGCAGGCTGGGAATATTTTTAGCCTTATTTATACGACTAATTCTTTTAGCATTTATCAGTTATATTGTTAATGAAATGACCTTTGCATTGTTCACTGTAGCTGATCATCCTGTCAGTTGGCGTGATATCATATTAATGGCAGGTGGACTATTCTTGATTTATAAAAGTACAATTGAAATATTTGAAATGATGGAGCCTGATCACGATAAAGATAATAAGCGACCACCGGCATCATTTTGGAAAGTGGTATCACAAGTTGTCATTATCGATATTGTATTCTCATTCGACTCAATAATTACAGCTGTTGGATTAGCCAAATTTTTACCAATCATGATTACCGCAGTTGTTTTGTCCATGGTTGTCATGCTGTTTTTTGCACAGGCAATCGCTAAATTTATTGATATACACCCTGGTATTAAGTTACTCGCACTTGCTTTTTTATTGCTTATCGGAGTGCTTTTGGGTGCCGAAGCAATGGGATATCATGTGCCTAAAGGTTATGTTTATTTTGCGATGGCATTTTCAGTTGGTGTTGAATTATTAAATATGCGAGTGAAAAGGAAGTCTACTAAATGACCATTCCTGTAAAGTATATCGATTGGGGATTTATTGATTACAAGCAAGCTTGGGAAAAACAAGAGTATATTTTTTCGGAAAAAACCAATGCTAAACTTGAATTGAGAAAACAAGGTATAGCAGAAACCTCTTCCATCTCAAATCACTTAATTTTTTGTGAACACCCTCACGTTTACACATTAGGAAAAAGTGGCTCTGTAAGCAACTTATTGGTAAATGATAAACAACTAAAAGAAATCCATGCGCAATTTTATCCGATTAATAGAGGAGGCGATATAACTTATCACGGCCCCGGGCAAATTGTGGTTTACCCAATTTTTGATTTAGAACAATTTTTCACAGATATACATAAATACTTACGAACCTTAGAAGAAGCAATCATTGAAACACTTTCAGAATATGGTTTGAAAGGTGAGCGATTTGAAGGCTACACAGGTGTGTGGCTTGATGCACGTAATGAACATAAAGCACGAAAAATATGTGCGATGGGGGTTCGGTGCAGTAGATGGGTAACCATGCACGGGTTGGCCTTTAATGTAAATTCGGATTTGTCATACTTTAAACATATTGTGCCCTGCGGTATTGATGATAAGGAAGTAACAAGCATGCAGAAAGAGCTTGGTTTTAAGTTGAATATGGAAGAAGTAAAATCAAAACTAAATATACACTTGTGTCGCTTGTTTGATATTGATTTGATACAAGCCATGTGATTAATTAATATTGACTGATATGCATCAAATATTATTATCTATTTCGCACAATATTACTCCACCGGTTTGGCTGGTTATACCTTTTGCTTCATTATTGCTAGCGATTGCAATAGGCCCAATATTTTTTGAGAAAATTTGGCATCATTATTACAAACACTTTGCCGTGGCTATCGGCTTATTGGTTGGGGGGTATTATATATTTGAATACGAGTTGGAATCACTCGTTTTAGAGACCTTTGCCGAGTATGTTTCATTTATAAGTTTGTTGGCATCATTGTTTGTTTGTGCCGGAGGTATTTATGTTTTTGTTGATAGGGAATCAAAAGCTGTTAATAATATTGCTTTTTTATTAATTGGGGCATTGCTTACTAATCTTATTGGAACCACGGGCGCTTCAATTCTTTTAATAAGACCTTACATGCGTATGAATCGATATAGATTAAAGGTTTATCATGTAGTATTTTTCATATTCTTTATATCCAATCTGGGCGGATTGCTCACGCCAATAGGTGATCCTCCATTGTTTATGGGCTTCTTGAAAGGTGTTCCCTTTTTCTGGACGTTAACCCATTTGTGGCCTATATGGATTGTTGCAATGATTTTATTAAGCATTGCATTTTACTACTTCGAAAAACGGAATAACTTGCTTGATGAAGTTGATACCAGTGCACATTTTACCAATCGAATCATAATTACTGGTGGTAAAAATTTTATTTGGTTAGGAGTCATAATTGTATCAGTTTTCCTTGATCCCAATATTATTGAGGGTTTTCCATACATTGAAATTCATGGTAAAAAAGTTTCATTTATTCGAGAAATCATTCAGCTATCAGTAGCTTTTCTTGCCTATCGGTATGCAAACAAAAAAGCATTGACTATAAACAAGTTTAATTTCGAACCCATATTTGAAGTAGGTTTTCTCTTTTTTGGTATTTTCATGTCTATGATACCTGCCTTGCAACTTCTTGAATCATTAGGTAAAGAGAGCAATGGACTTTCTGTTCATTTGATTTATTGGTCCACTGGAATTTTTTCAAGTGTATTGGATAATGCACCCACATATATTAATTTCTTGGCACTGTCATTAACCACGCAAAACCTTTCTTTGTCTAGTATTTCTGATGTTGTTCAGTTTGCCACATCGGAGAATGCTATTATTCTTGTTGCTATTTCTACCGCATCTGTTTTCTTTGGAGCATTAACATATATTGGCAATGGACCTAATTTTATGGTAAAAGCAATTGCTGAACAAACAGGTATAAAAATGCCAGGATTTTTTCAATACATGTACAAATATTCACTTATCATATTATTACCTATCCTTTTTATCATTTGGGTTTTATTTTTCCTAATTTGATTTTGAAGGTATTTAAGTAATTTATCAAATTAATGTATACAAACAGTTTGAAAAATCTAAAATATGATATACCATCAAGTATAGCAGTTTTTTTAGTTGCTGTTCCGCTATGCTTAGGTATTGCGCATGCTTCTGGTGCTCCACTATTAAGTGGTTTAATAAGTGGTGTAATTGGGGGCGTTTTGGTAGGAATGATTAGCCAATCCCAATTGAGTGTTTCGGGACCAGCAGCAGGCTTGACAGCTATTGTTTTATCAGGTATATCAGATATTGGTTCATTTGAAGGATTTTTAGTGGCTGTGTTTATTGCTGGAATAATTCAATTGCTCTTTGGTATCTTGAGAGTCGGAAAAGTTTCTGGTTTTTTACCGGTAAGTTTGATAAATGGTATGTTGTCTGCAATTGGTGTTATTCTCCTTATCAAACAACTTCCATACATGTTGGGATATAACTCGGGAAACACTATTAAAGATTTGAGTTTGAACTTATTTGGAATTGTAAGTACAACTGATATTGTAAGTGAGGAACAATCATCGTTTTATTCGTTAAAACAAGCATTGAGCAAATTCAATCAAGTTATATTGTTGATAGGCGTGTCGTCATTTTTTATTATACTTTTATGGGATAAATACATTCAGCCAAAAATTAAACTAATGCCAGCTGCCCTTATTGTAGTTGTTTTTGGTATTGTATCAGCCTATTTCTCTCGGATTTATTTTCCTGATTTTATGACAGATAATCATTTTGTAAATGTACCAAGCATATCAACTTTTCCTGAATTTTTATTTGCTACTAAATTACCACAATGGGATTATTTAAGTAATGTGAATGTGTATACCGTGGGAATAACAATAGCTGTTGTAGCTTCTATAGAAACACT
>JBIINH010000006.1:0-32021 GCA_044337585.1 Bacteroidia bacterium | reverse complement strand
TAGAAGAGTTAGAAAATCCAAAAACCTATTTGGCCTCTGAAGTATATACCGAAGATGGGGTATTGCTTGGAAAATATTATTTACAAAACAGGTCGAATACTTATTTTAATGATCTAAGTCCAAACTTGGTAAACGCGCTTATTGCTACTGAAGATATTCGGTTTTATGAGCACTCGGGAATTGATTTTAAGGGCACCTTTTCAATTATATTGTATGCTGTAATTGGCAAAAAAAGAGGCGCTTCAACCATAACACAACAATTGGCCAAAAACTTATTTCCCCGCAAACGATTTGACAATGTATTTAATAAATCAACTACCAAATTAAAAGAATGGATAACTGCTGTTCGGATTGAAGAACGATACACAAAAGAAGAAATCATAACCATGTATTTTAACACAGTAGAGTTTGGAGGAAATGCTTTTGGAATTCGTTCTGCCTCAAAAGTTTTCTTTGGCAAATCACCTCTTGAGTTAAATGAAAATGAAGCTTCGCTTCTTGTTGGCATGCTAAAAGGCATAACCAAATTCAATCCCATCCGCAATCCTGAAAATGCACTAAACCGAAGAAATACCGTACTTAATCAAATGAGAAAGTATGACTTCATTGCAGAAGAAAGGTATGACTCTCTTAAGCTAGAACCCATTGCACTTAACTACCAAGAAGATGACCACAATGAAGGTCTTGCGCCATATTTCAGAGAAATATTAAGGATGGAATTGATGGAATGGAGCAATCAAAATGGATACAACCTTTACAAAGATGGACTTAAAATTTACACAACTATTAACTCTAAATTACAAACCTATGCAGAAGAAGCAGTTGAAAAACATATCAAAGAAATGCAAGGTAAATTTTATGCGCACTGGAAAGGCAGAATACCTTGGGGAGATTACAAAGAATTGATAGATGCTGGTATGAAACGTAGTGACCGCTATCGGTTGCTAAAAAAACAAGGGCTAACCGAAAAAGAGATCATGGAAGATTTTAACAGACCTGTAAAAATGAAAATTTTTTCATGGTCACGTGGAGAGGTTGATACCATCATGTCACCGATTGACTCTATAAAGTATTACAAATATTTCATGCAATGTGGCTTTATGAGTATGGATCCTAGAAATGGCCATATCAAAGCTTGGGTGGGTGGTGTAAACCATAAATATTTTAAATACGACCACGTAAATAAAAATGCCAAAAGACAAGTAGGCTCCACATTTAAACCAATTGTGTACACATTGGCCATTGATAATGGTTGGTCGCCATGCTTTAAAGCACCTAACCAACCTGTCGTATTTGAAGAATATGAAAATTACTCACCTAAAAATGCTGACGATAAATACAATGATCCTGAAATGACTTTGTACAGAGGATTACAGTTTTCGGTAAATAATATAGTCATGTACCTAATGAAGCAATTTGGATCAAAAGGCCCACAATCAGTTATTGAACTTGCCAGAAAAATGGGCATCGAGAGCAACCTTGAACCTTATCCTGCCATCGCACTAGGTGTGTTTGATATATCAGTATATGAAATGGTTGGTGCATTTGCAACCTTTGCCAATAAAGGAGTTTGGACTGAACCCGTTTATATTACCAGAATTGAAGATAAAAATGGAAATATAGTCAAGGAAATCGTACCAAAAACTGTAGAAGCAATAAGTGAGCAAACCGCATATGTGATGGAAAAAATGTTGGAAAGGGTAACAGCACATGGAACAGCGGCAAAAATTAAATATATGTACCAAATACCCGGAGCTGTAGGAGGCAAAACAGGTACTACACAAAATTATAGCGATGGATGGTTTATTGGTTTTACACCAACCTTGGCAAGTGGCTGCTGGGTGGGATTTGAAGATCGTGCAATACATTTTCGTAGCATGAGCTTAGGCTCAGGCTCTGCTATGGCAATGCCTATCTATGGGTATTATATGCAAAAAGCAAGCAAAGACACTGCAAATTATGAACTGATTAATCAATTTGAAGCACCTTTAAGGCCCCTTGATATAGAAATTAACTGTGACAATTATCAAGAAACCGACACCAAAAAACTTGAAATGATAGAAGAGTAATGCCGAGGATTAATTTGTCTCCTCATTGCTTTTTTTCTTCGCCATTTTCTTACACATATACCTAATTTTACATACGTTACATTTTGGATTTCGTGCAAGGCAAATATACCTGCCATGTAAAATAAGCCAATGGTGGGCTTTTGCAATGTATTTTTCGGGTATACTATGTATCAATTGTTGCTCGGCTTGCAAAGTCGTTTTTGCCTGAAACGTTAAGCCCAACCTAGCAGAAACTCTAAACACATGTGTATCAACTGCCATCGCAGGTTTTTCGTACACAACAGAGGCAATTACGTTTGCTGTTTTTCTACCCACACCCGGTAATTTTATTAGGTCATCAATACTATGTGGCACTATATTTTTAAAAGTATGAACCAACATATTTGCCATTCCAACCAAGTGTTTAGCTTTGTTGTTTGGGTAGCTTATGCTCCTAATAATGTTAAAAACCTCTTCAGGGCTTGCCTTCGATAAACTATTTGGTGTAGGGTAAGCTTCAAACAGAAAAGGAGTTACCATGTTTACTCGCTTATCTGTACATTGTGCAGATAAAATGACAGCAACAAGCAGCTCGTAAGGATTTGTGTAATGCAATTCAGTTTCTGCTTCGGGTTGATTGGCCGAAAAATAAGCCACAAATTCTTCAAACCGCTGTTTGCGATTCATATTATTTGGATATAATCCCTTTGGCTATCAGATAAGGAATAATTAACCAAAGTAGGCCCTTAATAAGAAAAAACATGAAACCGGCAATACCCATGCGCTTGATGAAACGCCACATTGGCCAACGCTTATCATGCGGTACCGGGCATTCTAATTTTTTTTCTTCGGTATGTTCTTTGGTTAAAGACATGGGTGCAAGAATAATAGATATATCTTAAACAATCAAAATCGGAATTGTTTTTTAATAACTTAAAATCAGTTCTCAAACAATTTAACCACTTAATTAAAAATTGATGAGATTGCTGAACGTTTACTTACACTTGGCCAAGTTCCAATACATACCTATTCAAATTATGTAAAATCAGGAAAAATTAACGAATTACGAAATGTAAGTAAATGACTTGTAGCGATAGAAAATATCATTGCCTCTTTTTAGAGTTGATATTACTAGAACGTGAAACACTTGAATTAATTGCTGAAGCGGGAGATGAGGGAACCAACGCATTGATGAGTGATTATATTAGGGAGCAGGAAAAGCTGGTTTGGATGTTTACAGCTTATCTGGGATAGAGAAAAGTTGTTGAAATCGCTTTCTCAAACACTTCATTCGGTTTCAATAGGTTGATACCTTTTTTTTGTGAAATATCTTCATGTCCATTTACGATGTCTGCAATACCGTACCAAGGTTCAATGCATACAAAACTATCCGATTTTTTTGCAGTCCAAATACCCAAAAAAGGTGCCTTCGACCATTGCATAATTATTTCGTGCTTGCTGTTTCTATGCTGCAGCCTAACTTCAGTAGATTTGATCCCTTCAAAAACCAATGCGTCTTGATCAAATATATTTTTGTGAAATGCTATGGTTCCTAGTTCTAGTTTAAAATTTGTTATGTTATCTATATCAAGAAGGCCATCAATCAAACCTATCCGATTCAATTCATTATCGTCATGGAAATAAATCTGATAGTGATCAAGTGATTCAATCAAATTAAACCCGGGATGAGCGCCAATGCTAAAATACATCAATTCATTACCGATATTATATACTTTCCAGTTACACGTCAGTGTCTGTTGCTCCAACATGTAGGAAATAACCAACTTGAAATCGAAAGGAAAAACTGACTTAAATTGTTCATTAGATTGTAGCTCGAAACTTATAGAAACTTCAGTTTGATCTTTCACTTCAAAATATGCGTCCCTTGCAAAACCATGTTGCTTCATTTGAAATTGACTTCCTTCGATAAGGAGTAAATCATTTTTAAGTTTTCCGACTATTGGAAATAATACAGGTGATGTTCGCCCCCAAATTGATGGGTCAGCTTGCCACATAAATTCAAAACCATTGGCATCCTTTACGCTTTTAACTTCAGCACCTAAATCGCTAAATTCAGCTGCCAGTAACGAATTCGATAGCCTGTATTGTTTCATGATTACTTATAAATAAAATTTAGGTGCAGATATAATTTCTACCTCCTGTAAAGTAACAGGATGTTTAAATGACAATTTGTGAGCATGCAAAAGAATTCGATGCTCGTCAAACGCTTTTCTCGCTTTGTATTTAACATCACCTATTATCGGGCATCCTATAGCCGAAAGTTGTGCCCGTATTTGATGCTTACGTCCTGTAAGGAGGGTAATTTCAAGCATACTTTTTTCTTTAGTTGACTCAATTACCTTGTACCTCAATTGTGCCTTCTCACAACCTGTATTATCTGAATCAAATGCTTTTACCATTTTTCGCTGGTCATCTCTTTTTAGCCAATGAGTAAGGGTATCTTCTATAGTCGGTGGCGTATTTTCTACAGCAGCTATATACACTTTAGTTACTTCCCTCTTCTCAAAAATCCGATTCATACGCTCTAATGCTTTACTTGTTTTGGCAAATAGCACAATACCACTCACAGGCATATCAATACGATGTATGACACCTAAAAAAACATCACCGGGTTTGTTATAGGTTTCTTTAATATATTTTTTTACGTCTTCTTCTAAACTAATTGGTTTGCCTGGCTCTGGCTGTACGGTTTGTCCGTGTTGTTTCTCAACAGCAATCAAGTGATTGTCTTCGAACAAAACTATAAGTTTAACCATCTGTCAATGTTAAAATAGTAATTCTTTAGTATTGTTCATTTGAATTCGGGAAATCGTTATCCTTTACGTCTTTAACATATCGCTGTACAGCATCTTTAATTTCATCATATAAGTTTAGATACCTCCTTAAAAACTTTGGCGAAAACTCTTTATTTATACCGAGCATATCATGGCTAACAAGCACTTGCCCATCTACATGAGGTCCGGCACCAATACCAATAATTGGAATTTTTACTGATGCAGCAACTTCTTTGGCCAATGTTGATGGGATTTTTTCCAATACAATTGCAAAACAACCGGCATCTTCAAGTTTTAGTGCATCTTCTTTTAGTTTTTCTGCCTCCTCTACTTCTTTTGCCCGTACTTCATAAGTACCAAACTTATATATACTCTGGGGTGTAAGACCCAAATGACCCATTACCGGAATACCTGCTGTAAGTATTCGCTTTATCGACTCTACAACATCTTCTCCCCCTTCAAGCTTTACCGCATGTGCTTCAGCCTCTTTCATGATGCGAATGGCTGAGCTTAAGGCCTCTTTCGAATTACCCTGATAAGAGCCAAAAGGCAAATCAACGACAACCAAACTACGCTTTACCGCTCTTATTACCGATGATGCGTGCGAAATCATCTCGTCAAGTGTAATGGGTAGTGTTGTTTCATGCCCATGCATCACATTGCTGGCTGAGTCTCCAACTAGCAGAATATCTACTTTTGCATCATCAAGTATACGAGCCATTGAATAATCGTATGCAGTGAGCATTGAAATCTTTTCACCGCGTTGTTTCATTTCCTGAAGCACATGCGTGGTTACTTTTTTTACTTCTTTGTAAGTACTCATATAAGCCTAATTGCTGCATCAAATGTAGTAGATATAGGCACAAGTACAAAAATTTACCTATTGACAACACGAAAACAATTTGAGTAAAACAAGTAAATGCTATATTCGCGGTCCATGAAAAAAATTATTCTCCCTTTATTTATAATTCTTTTACTAGTTTCATGTGATAATGAAATTGACATCAATGCCCCTTGGGTAGAGACACCTGTGGTATTTGGGCTACTAGATGCTGATACCAATGTTCAATATATTAGAATTCAAAAAACCTATTTAAACTCTGTTAACCAAACCACCAATCAAGGCGCGCAATATCCTGATTCATTATATTTCGATACGTTGGTAGTCAAGGTGTTTTCCAGCTCAGGGCAAGAATTCAATTTTGTAAAAACAGATTATCCAAAAGATGATGGCTTTTTTACGAACGACAAAAGTGTGGTTTACCGTGCATCAGGGTTCCAACCCAATATTAATAGTACCTATAGGTTAAATATTTTTAGCCCCAAATCAGGGAAAACGTATTTGTCAAATACAACCGTAATCGCACGCTCTAACTTTTCATCAAGCCCAGTTTCTATTAGGTATAGACCCGATCTTAATAACAATTTACTTTACAGGGCCACACCAGGCACTAATTCTGTTATCATTGATGCGGTTATTAGGTTAAAATATATTGAATACCCCGTAGGCAACCCTTCAGCTGTTGTCTTGAAGTTTGTAGATTATTTTTCAGACCAAAGTTTAGTGCTTTCCTCTACAGGCGATTACCAAAGATTTAATAACCTACGAAATATGTTTGATGTAATGGCTACTAAAATACCTGTAAATAATGGTGTTGAAAGACGATTTCAATCCATTGACTACGCTTTTTATGCAGGTACCACAGACTTAAAACTTGTTATTGACCTTAGTAGACCTAGCCAATCTTTGGTACAAGTAAAACCTGAATTTAGCAACATAGAAGGTGGCCTTGGTATTTTCACAGGGCGCACAGAATCAAATCGATACGGAATTCCTTTAGCCGATGATTCTACCCGCATATACATCAGCATGGAACTGCCAAATTTTGTATACTGACAAGGCAACCTGACATTTTTGAACCAATAACATCACAATTTCAGTTTTTATACTGACATAAATTGCATGCAATGTCAGTATTTCTTGCTTGGCACTGCTATTGATAAATTACACCCAATAGAAAATTATAATATGAGTAAAATAATAGGAATCGACTTAGGAACAACCAACTCTTGCGTATCCGTAATGGAAGGAAACGAACCGGTTGTAATTGCAAACAGTGAAGGTAGAAGAACTACTCCTTCGATTGTTGCATTTTTAAAAGATGGTGAGCGAAAAATTGGTGATCCTGCAAAACGTCAAGCGGTTACCAATCCACATAATACCATTTATTCCATCAAACGTTTTATGGGACAAAGTTTTGATGAAGCAAAAGCTGAAGTACCTCGCGTACCTTATAAAGTAGAAAAAGGTGAGGGAAATACCCCTCGGGTAAATATCGATGGTCGCATGTATAGCCCTCAGGAAATTTCTGCAATGATTCTTCAAAAGATGAAGAAAACTGCTGAAGATTATTTGGGAACAGAAGTAAAAGAAGCGGTTATCACAGTACCTGCATACTTTAATGATGCCCAACGTCAGGCCACAAAAGAAGCCGGAGAAATTGCTGGTTTAAATGTCCGCAGAATAATTAATGAACCTACCGCTGCTGCTTTGGCATACGGTATGGACAAAAAGGATAAAAAAGACCTAAAAATAGTTGTGTTCGATTGTGGTGGTGGAACCCATGACGTTTCCATTCTTGAATTAGGAGAAGGTGTATTTGAAGTAAAAGCAACTGATGGAGATACACACTTAGGCGGTGATGATTTCGATAACGAAATCATTAATTGGCTTGCTTCAGAATTTCAAAATGAAGAAAATATAGACCTTCGTAAAGACCCAATGGCCTTGCAACGTTTGAAAGAATCTGCTGAAAAAGCTAAAATTGAGCTATCAAGTTCAGCTCAAACTGAAATCAATCTCCCTTACATTACGGCTACACAAAGTGGTCCAAAGCACTTGGTTAAAACTTTAACCAAAGCAAAATTCGAGCAACTTGTTGACTCTTTAATTAAACGTACAATCGAGCCATGTAAAACTGCTTTGAAAAATTCCGGTTTAACGGTTAATGACATTGATGATATTATACTTGTTGGTGGTTCTACCCGTATCCCGGCTATCCAAAAAGCAGTTGAAGATTTCTTTGGAAAATCTCCTTCAAAAGGAGTAAATCCTGATGAAGTAGTAGCTATTGGTGCTGCAATACAAGGAGGTGTGCTTACAGGTGAAGTAAAAGATGTTTTGCTGTTGGATGTTACCCCTCTTTCTTTAGGTATTGAAACAATGGGCGGTGTAATGACACGTTTGATTGAATCAAACACAACCATACCCACCAAACGCAGCGAAGTATTCTCTACAGCAGTAGACAATCAGCCTTCAGTTGAAATACACGTTTTGCAAGGAGAAAGACCTATGGCGAGAGACAACCGCACTATTGGTCGCTTCCACCTGGATGGTATTCCACCTGCTCAAAGAGGTGTGCCTCAAATTGAAGTTACTTTTGATATTGATGCCAATGGTATTTTGCATGTAAGTGCAAAAGATAAAGGAACCGGTAAAGAACAAAAGATTCGTATCGAATCTTCGAGCGGATTGAGCAAAGAGGAAATTGAGAAAATGAAACGTGAGGCAGAAGCAAATGCAGAAACAGATAAGAAAATAAAAGAAGAAGCAGAAAAACTCAATGCAGCTGATGCACTTGTATTCCAAACTGAAAAACAGTTGAAAGAATATGGCGACAAAATACCAGCTGACAAAAAAGAAGCCATTGAAAATGCTGCTGCAGAAGTAAAAAAAGCACATGAAGCTAAAGATCTTGCTGCAATAGATACACATATGGCCGCTTTAAACGAAGCCTGGACAGCTGCATCACAAGACTTGTATAATGCAACTCAACAAGCACAAGAAAATGCACCAAACAATACAGGTGCAGAGTCAAATGCCAATAGTGGTAACAATGTACAGGATGTGGAGTTTGAAGAAGTGAAGTAATTCTTCAAAAATAAAATCTGAAACGCCCGTAGCTGCATAGTTGCGGGCGTTTTTTATATGTCCAGAAATTCCTGTTGCTCCATGCAGGCAAAATGTTTCTTCGGACAGCCGTTGAATCCTATTTTACTACATGGCCTGCACGCCAAATCCTTTACCTCCAACATGCGATTTTCAATTTGATATTTTCCATAATACGGATACATGCCAAACTCGGGCACGGTATTGCCCCACACTGAAATGATTTGTTTTTTAAATGCAGCTGCCACATGCATCAATCCGGTATCGTGGCTAATGATTTTTGTTGCATTCTTTACCACAAGTGCTGATTCATCAAAAGATAATTTTCCGCACATATTGATGGCTTTATCTCCAACCAGATTGAGCACCGCATTGCCATTCTCTTCATCTTCTTTGCCTCCAAGCAAAACTACACTACCTTCTACGGATTTAATAAACTCAGCAATTTTGTGAACAGGCAAACGCTTGGTGTAATGCTGCGCTCCTATGGCAAATGCCGTATAATTTTCAGACAATACCACCTGAAGCGAAATAGCTGACGGCAGAAAGTAATCTAATCCTTCACCGTCATTCTTCACACCAAAGTGTTCTAGTGTTTGCATATACCTGTCAACAATGTGAATTGGGGGCAGAGCATTGATTCCCGTTTTTACCAATATCGCCTTTTCAGTATTAAGCTTATCAAAACTAAATGCAGGTATTTGCAAAATTGCTTTCACAATACCTGTGCGCATGTTGTTGTGCAAGTCAATCACATAATCAAAACTCATTGATTTTAGTTGAATTGCTTTTTCAAACAATGGCTTGTCAAGTTCATGCACTACTGAAATATAAGGATTGTTTCTGAGCAAAAATGCATACGATGGTTTGGTAAGAAAATGAATCTCCACATTTGGATATTGTTTTTTCAGGCAACGTATTACCGGTGTGGTAAGCACAATATCGCCTATAGAACTAAACCGTATGATGAGGAACTTTTTCAATTAAGGTTTCTTGTTATTAAACCATTTCTGAATTTCATCAAGGCTCAATGCATTCAAGCAATATTCGGCAGTGAGGCCACCTTTGCGGGCAACACACACGCCAAAATACATATCATGATAGCCTGCGGTTTCATGCGCATCGGGATTAATGGACAGCATTACATTTTTATGCATAGCGTAATCTATCCAACGCCAGTCTATATCCAAGCGATATGGATTGGCATTTATTTCAATACACACACCATTGGCGGCACATGCATCAATAATTTTAGCATGATCAATGGGATAGCCTTCACGCATTAACAACAGCCTTCCTGTAGGATGCCCAAGTATGGTTGTATAGGGATTTTCGATAGCTTTTATTAATCTCATCATGGCTTTCTCTTCATTCATTTTCAAATTGCTGTGCACAGATGCTACAATAAAATCAAATGTTGAGAGCACTTCCTGTGAATAATCAAGCGAACCATCTCCCAAAATATCACTTTCAATGCCTTTAAATATTTTAAATGGTGCCAGCGACTTATTGAGTTTATCAATTTCTGCCTGCTGTTTATATATGGCTTCGGGCTTTAATCCGCCAGCATATTGCGCACTTTGCGAGTGATCGCAAATTCCCAGATATTGATACCCAAGAGCCTTGGCGTATTCAGCCATTTCTGTCAATGAGTTGCTGCCATCTGAGTGGGTTGTATGATTGTGCAGAATCCCTTTCAGCTCTGTCAACTCAATGAGTTCGGGCATGTTTCCGTTGCGCGCTTTTTCTACCTCTCCTCTTCCCTCGCGCATTTCGGGTTCTATATATGGCAATGATAATGATTGGTATATTTCAACTTCCGACTTAAAATGACCTTGACTGCCCTCAATATTCAATTGTTCAAGATGTGTGTCATTGCCTGTAAACTTTAACAATTGCATGGCAAACTCATCTGCTGATGTTGTATAAAAATGTATGGGCAAGTTTTGCTCAGCCATTGCAGAGTAGCCTGATTCTTTAGCTTGAATATTGTTCAAATACGACAACTGCTCCAGCTGTTTTTTTTCTACTGAAGTTCCAATTAATAAGTCAATCTGTTCTATTACTTCACACCTGCGTCTTATTTCCCCACATAATGAAATCTGAGTATCCGGAAACAATGCCTTGATATCCTGCGCAAGTTTTAATGCAAACTTTTCTACCCGCGCGTAGTGAAACTTATTGGCATTATTAAAAATGAACTCGATACTGTCAATAATATTTTCCTGTGTTTTCCCGCCAAAACCTTTGGCCTGAGCCAGCCGATTTTCTTTGCAGGCATAATAAAGCTCACCCACACTTTCAATACCCAACTGATTCCAGATATAAGCTATCTTTTTCGGGCCTATTCCTTTTACCTTGAACATTTCAACTACGCCTACAGGTGTATTTGCAACCAATTCATCAAGATCGGCAAAAGAACCTGTATTTGATATTTCGTAAATTTTTTCAGCTATGCTTTTTCCTATACCTTCTGTTTGCTGCAATTGCTCAAGTGTTTTTGAGGCTAAAGGTTCGGGCATTCTTTCAATACGATAGGCTGCCGATTGAAAAGATTTTATTTTGAACGGATTGCCACCATGCAACTCGCTTAAGTCTGCATAAGATTTAAATAGTGATGCAATTTCATCATTACTCATGATTACCAACTAATTTCTTCTAGTTCTACGGCTTTATCAAATTCAACCCAAATGATTTTGTATGGATCAGCGGTGTACAACAACATCACCCGTTTTTCATTCCCATCTTGTGAGGGCAATAAATGCAAAGAAGCTACCCGATAAGATTTATTACCATAGGTGCAGGGTAATCTTGATGCATCAAAATCGCCTGGCTTAAAAAAGTACTCAAACAAACCCTCTCCTGTTGTGCTATCTATGCTTGGTTTTTCATTCGCATTAAATCTTGTTTTGGTATAAACATCCATTGATATATATTGACTGCCAATTTTACAAGGTGTAAGTTTTACATACATCCCCGGCTCTATATTTTTCTCAATTGCATCTTGTGCAAACGATGCTTTTGTGATGAGAAAAAATATAATTATTGCACTAATTTCCCGTTTGCCCATCTTTCTATTCTTAATATATCGCCTTTAATTGTGTAATATTTCCAAACACTATCCTTACGCTCATCTGTGAAGTAGCCGCTACATTCCAATGCGCCTGTTTCATAGTAGCGGGTATATGGTCCATTTTTCATGTACAGCATGGTGTCACGGTAACTTCCATAATTATTTTTATCGGGTATAATTTTCACTACTTGCTTGTGGTGATAAATTTCTTTTACCTTTTTCTTTGTCTGTTCATCATAAAAATAATATGTCTTCCCTGAAACATCATCAATTTCTTGAGCTCGAGCTTTTGAGAATAAGAATGCTGCAATTGCAATCATTAAAATTTTTGTCATAATAAACTGTTTATTTGGATGTAAGGATTACGAATAAAGCAAAAACAAGTGATTATGTAATCCACACTATTCCTCCATATTGTATTGTTTAATCTTTCTATACAAAGTACGTTCTGAAATTCCTAACTCCGCTGCAGCTTTTTTTCTTCGGCCATTATGCTTATTTAGTGATTTTTTTATCAACTCTACTTCTTTATCTTCAAGTGATAAAGACTCTTGTATTACTGGCGTTACAGGAATTTCAATAATTTGCTCTTTCGGCTGATAACTGTGTGTGTATCCTGGTGAGGGTTGGTTTTGCTCATTACGAACCAATTGTGCAAAATGATCTTGCTGTGGCAACGAATTAGTGTCTACACCATTTTGCATCATACCGAAGACAATTCCTTTCAAGTCCATTACGTCTTTTCGCAAATCATACAAAACTTTGTAAAATATTTCACGTTCACTTAAATGTTCGCCTTGTGCACTATTCATCAGCATTGGTAATGAAGGTTTGTTTGCCGGCAAAACCCTGTTCAACTCTTCTGATGTAATCGTTTTATCTTCATCAAGCACAGATAATTGCTCTGCAATATTTTTAAGTTGCCTGATATTTCCCGGCCACCTGTAGTTTATTAATATCTCTTGGGCATGTACATCAACAACTATTGGTTTAGATCGGTATTTCTCAGCAAAGTCAGCGCTAAATTTCCTAAACAATAAGTGAATGTCTTCTTTTCTTTCTCTTAATGGTGGAACTTTTATAGGTACGGTACTTAACCTATAATATAGATCTTCTCTAAACCTGCCTGCCGCTGCCAACTCCAATAAATCTTTATTGGTAGCTGCAACAACCCGAACATCAGTTTTTTGAACTTTTGATGATCCTACTTTTATAAATTCTCCACTTTCCAGTACCCTTAGCAACCTAGCTTGTGTTTCAAGAGGAAGTTCGCCTACTTCATCAAGAAATATTGTTCCGCCACTTACTGTTTCAAAATATCCTTTACGTGTATCATTTGCTCCTGTAAAAGAGCCCTTTTCGTGTCCAAAAAGTTCTGAATCTATAGTCCCTTCTGGTATTGCACCACAATTAACAGCAATAAAATTTCCATGTTTTCTTGCACTAAGTGCATGTATGATTTTTGAAAACGCTTCTTTACCTACACCACTTTCTCCATTTACAAGCACCGAAATATCTGTAGGTGCAACCTTTACAGCTGTTTCCAATGCTATGTTCAGCAACGGTGAGTTACCAATAATTTCAAAACGTTGTTTTATCTCTTGTATATTCATCTATTACTAGGGCTTTGATATTTTTTCAATTACATGTCCTATTAAACTCGTTTGTGTAGAGCGTTCAATCTTAACTTTCACATAATCTCCTTTTTTATAACCTTCAAGTTTAGGAAACACAACTGTTACATTTTGGTTATTTCTTCCTTTAAAGTCATCAACTGATTTTTTCGATTCACCTTCAATTAAAACAGTTTGTATGGTGCCTACATACCTTTTGTTTTTTTCTTGACTAATGCTTCCTTGTAGCGCTACAATATCTTTTAGTCGCCTACTTTTAACTTCTGAGGGAATATCATCTTCATATTTTCTTGCAGCCAATGTTCCTGGTCTTTCACTATAGGCATACATAAATGCAAAATCAAATTGCGACTCCATAAAGAAACTCATAGTATCTTGAAAATCTTCTTCTGTTTCGCTGCTGAAGCCAACAATTACATCTGTAGAAATTCCGCAATCAGGCAATACTTCTCTGATTTTATTTAGCCTACTTGCAAGCCATAGCCTATCATAAGTTCTGTTCATCAACTTTAATATACGGCTGTTTCCGCTCTGTATGGGATAGTGAATGTGGTTGCAAATATTATCGTATTTTTTTATTGTATATAGAACTTCATCTGTAATATCTTTAGGATGTGACGAGGAAAATCGAATTCTCAAATCTGGTGCAATGAGTGCAACTTTTTCGAGTAATTGTGCAAAATTACACAATGTTTTTCCGTCAGCATCTTGCCATTTATATGAGTCTACATTTTGACCCAATAAGACAACTTCTTTATATCCTTGACTATGTAATTCCCTACTTTCATTTACTATACTTTCTGGATCTCTACTACGCTCCCTTCCTCTAGTAAATGGAACCACACAAAAGGAACACATATTATCGCATCCTCTCATAATGCTTACATAAGCATTCACACCATTACTGCTTAATCTTATCGGAGTAATTTCGGCATATGTTTCTTCTCTACTAAGCAATACATTCACTGCTTTTTGTCCTGCTTCTACTTGTTTTATGAGCTGCGGAATGTCTCTGTAGGCATCAGGGCCAACTACTATATCTACTAATTTTTCTTGTTCAAGGAGTTTGGTTTTGAGTCGTTCTGCCATGCATCCCATCACCCCCACAATAATCCCCGGATTTATTCGCTTTCTTATTCTTAATTCCTTAAGCCTCCCCCAAATCCTAGCTTCTGCATTTTCTCTAATTGCGCATGTATTTATAAAAACAACATCAGCATCTTCAGGAGATTGAGTGGTTTGGAAACCCTCACCCATCATAATTGAAGCCATTACCTCACTATCTGCCAAGTTCATTGCGCAGCCGTACGTTTCAATGTATAATTTTCGCTTAATAGCTTTATTATTAATTACTTCAGGTATAATTTCGGCTACTACACCTCTCATATTTTTAGACTCATTTAATCGCAAAGATAAACTTATTTATGACAGAGTGGCAGCGAAATTCAAATTATCTACTTTGCGTTTTGTTAATTATTTGGCATTTATACTTTTTACGCTCGCTCGTACTATATGTGATAATTGACTTTCTCTTTATTATAACCAATACATACATTTGCGTTTCAAAAAAAATTTAATCTTTATATCATTTAGTTATAAAAATTTATGAAAAAAATCATCGCAATTATTTATGCCGCTTTCATAATTACAGCGCTTAATGCCCAAAATGTAAATTACCAATGGGTAGAAAAAACATCGAAAGATGGGAAATATATCTACAAAACAGTTAACAATGACCCACTTGGTGTTAGAATTTATACATTGAAAAATGGCCTTACCGTCATGATTTCTGTAAATAAAAATGACCCACGTATACAAACTTATATAGCAACTAAGGCAGGCAGCAAGAATGACCCTGCTGACAATACTGGGCTCGCACACTATTTAGAGCATTTGCTTTTTAAAGGAACAGATAAATACGGCACCAAAGATTGGGCCAATGAAAAAATACAACTTGATAAAATAGATGAACTATACGAAAGGTATAACTCTACTAAAGACGAAAAACTTAGAAAATCTATATACAACCAAATAGACTCAGTATCACTTATTGCTTCAAGCTATGCTATTGCAAACGAATATGATAAAATGTTGGGGGCAATTGGTGCAACTGGTACCAATGCATTTACTTCTTTGGAGCAAACTGTGTATGTAAATGATATTCCTTCAAATCAAATTGAAAATTGGATACGCATTGAATCAGAGCGTTTTCGCAATCCAGTTTTAAGGCTGTTTCATACAGAACTTGAAGCCGTATATGAAGAAAAAAACATATCACTAGATAATGATTCTCGTAAAGTTTTCGAAACCATGCTTGGAGGTTTATTTACCAATCATCCATATGGCACTCAAACAACAATAGGCACAGTAGAGCACCTTAAAAATCCTTCACTTTTAAAAATACGTAATTACTTCAATACATATTATGTACCTAATAATATGGCCATCATTCTATCTGGTGATTTAGACCCTGAATCAGTGATTACCATGATTGATCAACAATTTGGTTATATGCAACCAAAACCACTACCCGCTTTTACTTTTCAACCGGAATCTGAAATATCAACACCTATTGCCAAAGTGGTTAAAGGCCCTGATGCCGAAAGTGTGATGATCGGTTTTAGATTACCAGGAGCAAACTCACGTGAAGAACTTTTATTAACATTGCTTGATTATATATTATCAAATAGTAAGGCGGGACTAATTGACTTGAACTTGGTAAAAAAACAAAAAGTCGTTTCAGCTTTTTCATCTACATGGATTAATAAAGACTACAGCATTCACTTTTTAGGAGGGAAACCACGCGAAGGTCAAAAACTAGAGGAGGTTACAAGCTTAGTGATTGAGCAATTGGAAGCCATTAAAACAGGTAATTTTGATGAAAGTATTTTACCTGCTATAATCAATAACTTTAAGATAGACCGCATTCGCAATAATGAGTCAAATGATGGAAGGGCATCTACCATGCTTAATGCATTTACTGTAGGAAAAGACTGGGTGGAAGAAGTGAAAAGTATTGATGAACTTGCTAAAATAACCAAGCAAGAGATCGTTGATTTTGCAAAGAAGTTTTATGCCAATAATTATGTTGTGGTTTACAAACGAATTGGTGAAGACTCAAGTATACAGAAAATAGAAAAACCAACAATTACTGCAGTTGAGGTAAACCGTAAAGACGAATCTCAATTTGTAAAAGATATACTTAGCAGAAAAGTGCCTTCGATTAAGCCTGTATTTGTTAATTATGAAAATGACATTACAAGAGCTGTATTAAATAAAAATATCCCGGTTTATTATGTGAAAAATAATGATAACGGACTTTTTAGCATGTATTATTTGCTAAATATGGGTAGGTTTAATGATAAAAGATTACCAATTGCTGTAGACTATCTAAAATATGCAGGCACATCAAAATACAGTGCGGACGATATTAGTAAAGAGTTTTATAAACTAGCTTGTGAATTTGGGGTTTCGGCAGGTGATGATCAAACGTATGTTTACATATCTGGATTAAATGAAAATTTTGAAGCGGCTGTAAATCTTTTTGAACACTTGCTTGCCGATATAAAACCAGAACAAGCGGTGTTAGACCAAATGATCAATCGCATACAAAAGCAGCGAACAGATGCCAAGCTAAACAAGTCCGCTATTTTTTGGAGTGCTTTGCGTAATTATATCACCTTTGGTAGTAATAACCCATATAAATACAGCCTTTCAGAAGACGAGTTAAAATCATTAAAGGCAGAAGACATAACCAATATCATCAAATCAGTTTCTTCATTTAACCATGAAATTTATTACTATGGCCCGCGTGAAATAAATAGCTTAATTAAGTATTTAGGAAAAGTACATGTAACACCTAAAAAGTTAAATGCTTATCCTGAGGCAGCTAAATTTTTTCGCCTTGAAACAAATACCAACAAAGTATATTTTGTAGATTATAAAATGGTACAAGCAGAGATCTTATGGATGAACAAACAGCAACAAACTTATGATGTATCTGCCACCCCTGAGATTACACTTTTTAATGAATACTTTGGTGGAGGAATGTCATCAGTAGTGTTTCAAACTATAAGGGAATCAAAAGCATTGGCTTATTCAACCTTTTCAAGATTTGCTACTCCATCAAATTCTACTGATCCGTATTACATTATTGCATACGTAGGCACACAAGCTGATAAAATGAATGAAGCTATTGGCGCAATGAATGAGCTATTGAATGAAATACCACTTTCAGAAAATGCATTATCAAATGTGAAAGAAGCATTGAAAAACCAAATAGAAACGGAAAGAATTACTAAGGAAAATATACTTTTCTCGTTCATATCTGCTCGTAAGATGGGTCTTAAAGAAGATTCACGTAAACTTACATATGACAAACTTTCATCGATGGGAATAAAGGATATACAATTATTTTTTGATACACATTTAAAGAAATCAACTTACCATTATGCCATCATGGGTTCAAAAGAGCGTATCAACCTTGATGATTTAAAAAAATATGGTGAGCTAAAGGAGTTAGATTTGAAAGAAATATTCGGATATTAATAATGGACTTAAAAAATAAAATTGCAGTAGTAACTGGTGTTAGTAAAGGCATTGGTTACCACATTGCACAACAGCTACAGCATAAGGGTGCAGTAGTTTACGGACTTGGCAGAACACCAGCTAATTTTCTTAATGAGGATCAATTTCTGTCATGTGATATTAGACAAGAATCAGAAGTAATTGCAGCCTTTGCAAAAATTTTGGGATTACACAATAGAATTGACATTCTAGTAAATAATGCTGGATTGGGATATTTCGGGATGTTAGAAAATATAAGCACTGAACAGTGGCACGAAATGTTTGATACAAACATTCATGGCATGTATTATTGCTGCAAGGCAGCCATTCCTTCAATGAAAAGATCACAATATGGGCATATCCTAAACATAGCTTCTACTGCAGCGTTAGAAGGTATGCCTCAAGTATCTGCCTATTGTGCAACCAAATGGGCAGTAAAAGGTCTAAGTGAGTCTTTATTTCGTGAGTTACGTGATTACAGAATAAAAGTTACCTGTATTTATCCTGGTTCCACTAAAACTGATTTCTTTAGAAATAGCCCGGGTATTCAGCCACATGACTATATGCTTATGCCAGAGGATATTGCTTTAGGGATGATTCAAGCAATCGAAATGCCCGACAATTTTCATACGGTTAATTGGGAAATCAGGCCTTTGCAACCTAAAGGTCCTAAAGTTTAGCGCAAATCAATTACTTCAACTCCTGGGTATTCCGTTTTGTTGAACGTAAAAAATGATTCTTTCAAATTTATATTTGGAACTTGATTGTTGATGCTATAGGTATGTATGGTTCCGTTTTTATCATAAACAATTGTTTTCAAAATGGATTCGTTTGTTTTGTCAATTGTTAACTTGATTTTAAAGTAATTCTGCTTTTTATCCTTAGGTGTTAATTCTATAGTCACGATTTCATGCCCATTTCCATCTTTTTTCTTATCCTCTATTTTATATAAAAATCCTTTGTTGTACATTGTAAATATATCCTCTATTCGAATTGCGTTGCCTTTGGGATTGTATTTATTCACCTGTACTTCATTCAGCTCCTTACTATAACTCCATACATTCACATTGTCACAAATGATTACTTGCCCTGAAATTTCTAGCCTGAATTTATTGGCTTTTACATAAAGTGTACCTTTTTGCTTTTCTGTCTGCTTTTCTGATTTGTTTTCTATGGTATATGTAAAATCAGCCTTTATACTTTTAAATGCTTTATATCGCTTGCTGATTTGGTCCAACAATTTCTCTGCATTTTTATCCTGAGCAGTTGGCGTGGTTGCAGCTGCTTGCTTCTTAGCAGGTGCTTTTTGAGCATGTAGGGTAGTAGAAAATACTACTACCAATAAGATGATGATGTTTTTCACGGTACAAATATCATTAATTACCTATCAATTACGAAATATCGTGCCAATGACAAAAATCATGATTCATCTTCAGACCGATTGAGTAATGCAGGTGAAATGCTTTTATTGGTGCTGGCGCCCATTACTTTCAACTCTTCCACTTTCTTTACCAGATTTCCTCTTCCTTCAGTTAACTTTTTCATTGTTTCTGTATAAGTGAGTTTGCTTTTATCTAACTGTTTGCCCAGCTCTATTAAATCTTCACTAAAACCCACAAATTTATCATATAAATCTCCGGCTTTTTTTGCTATTTCAAAGGCATTTCGACTTTGATTTTCATTTCTCCAAATATTAGCTATTGTGCGTAATGTAGCAAGCAATGTTGTTGGGCTTACTATAACAATATTTTTCTCAAAGGAATCGTGAAACAGTTGTGAATCATTTTGAACAGCTAGTGCAAAGGCTGGTTCAACAGGAATAAATAGCAATACAAAATCAAGTGATTTGATTCCATACAACTGCTGGTACTTTTTTTCTGAAAGTTGTTTTACATGATTGCGAACTGAAATAACGTGTTCCTTTACACAGCGCAATCTTTCCTCGTCATTATCGGCATTTACTGCTTTTTCAAATCCAACTAATGAAACCTTGGAGTCAATAACAAGATGTTTTCCCTCTGGCAGCGTGATGATTACATCTGGTTGTAATCTCCTCCCATCTTCCATTGTATGACTTTCTTGTGTTTTATATTCCCTGTCTTTTACCAGACCGGATTTCTCTAAAATACTTTCCAGTATAAATTCACCCCAATTTCCTTGTGTTTTATTATCTCCTTTTAATGCCTTAGTCAGGTTTTGTGTTTCCTGATGCATTTTTTGATTTAAACTAATCAATTGCCCTATTTCACCTTTAAGTTTATTACGTTCACTTGATTCTGTATCATATACCTTTTGAACTTTATCTTCAAAATCTTTAATTCGTTCTTTAAACGGCTGTAAAATGATATCAAGTGAAGTTCGGTTTTGATCGGTAAACTTTTGAGTCTTTTCTTCTAATATTTTATTTGCTAAGTTTTCAAAGTCAACCTTTAGCCTTTCTTGCGTTTTAATTAAATCTTGCTCCTGCTGACCAAACTTTTCTAAAATGAGTTGATTTTCTCTTTTTACAGAAGAATAATCATTTGATACCTTCAATATTTCCTTTTGCAACTCAACAATTTGTTGTTGCTTTTCGATTTTTTCATCCTGCAGTGATTTAATGGTATTATTCAAAACTGCAGCTTGCTTTTCAGCCTCTGCCTGTCCATTCGAAACCGTTAAAAATTTATTTTTTACATAAATAAAAGAAGCAAAAGCGCCTATTAATAATCCAATGAATAAGTACAATATTTCCATATGCACAATATTACACTTGAAAAGTTGAATACTGTGATGCAAATATGGTAAATATTTTTTAGCCATCTTAAACCTATAGTGGATTAATATATATTTGCTGCATAATATAAGTTGTATGCAAAAAGGTCCTATCTCTCAATTTATTGAACACCATTACCGTCACTTCAATGCTGCTGCTCTTAAAGATGCTGCAAAAGGTTATGAAACCCACCTGCTAGAAGGTGGCAAAATGATGGTTACACTGGCGGGTGCCATGAGCACAGCAGAATTAGGTGTGTCATTGGCTGAAATGATTCGCCAAGGTAAAATCGCAATTATTAGCTGCACAGGCGCAAATTTAGAGGAAGACTTAATGAACCTAGTAGCACATTCACACTATAAACGTATCCCCAACTATAGGGATTTAACACCTGAACAAGAATGGGAACTTCTCGAAGGTGGTTTAAATCGTGTAACAGATACTTGCATTCCCGAGGAAGAAGCTTTTCGCAGATTACAAAAACACATCTATGAACTTTGGAAAAAAGCCGACACCAATGGCGAAAGATATTTTCCTCACGAGTTCATGTACCAAATGATTAATTCGGGTGTACTAAAACAATATTATGAAATTGACCCAAAGAACAGTTGGATGATTGCTGCTGCCGAAACAAACCTACCTATCATTGTACCTGGTTGGGAAGACAGTACAATGGGAAACATTTTTGCTTCATATATCATTAAAAATGAGATGAAAGCAACAACCATGAAAAGCGGTATTGAATATATGGTATGGCTTAGCGAATGGTATAGGGCAAATTCAGGTGGAAAGGGCGTGGGCTTTTTCCAGATTGGCGGTGGTATTGCCGGAGATTTCCCAATTTGCGTAGTACCAATGATGTATCAAGATTTGGAATGGCATGACGTTCCTTTTTGGAGCTATTTCTGTCAGATAAGTGATTCTACCACTTCATATGGTTCGTATTCAGGTGCTGTTCCCAACGAAAAAATTACTTGGGGTAAACTTGATATCAATACACCAAAATATGTGGTTGAAAGTGATGCAACTATTGTTGCACCTCTCATTTTCGCATGGATATTGGGCTGGTAATTTCAAAAAATATTTCAGCAATAAAAAGGGTGCTATAAGCACCCTTTTTATTTTGTATGATCTCGAGTTTAGTTAATGTATAACTTTTTAATCCTTTTTATCGGGCCACTGCAATACGACTGATGGCAGCCTATACAAGCATCAATCATAGCATTATAAGTTTCCTTACCTGCCCCTTTTTCAAAAACTGCATAATAAGCATCTTGAAACATGCGTGCATTGTCATAGAACTTTGGTTCTAGTACATTAGGGTCGGTAGGCTCTACCAAATAAAATCGAATAAAAGGAAAGCGAATGGAATCTGGTTGCTCACCTTTGATAATTTTCTGCCTGATACTGTCGGCTGTTGAGACCAGCTGCCGCATCATCAATGCCATAGGTTTGGCATTATTCGGATCCTTTATTGTTTCATTTTCACAAGTTGCGCTGTCATTTGCTGATGCATCAACTTGTTTTTGATTAGTGGTTCCCAAATCAGTACATGACCAAACTGAAATGAATAATAATATTAGAACAAGCACCGGAATGTAGTTGCGCATTATTTCAGAATTACTCCACTTGCTTCAAATACCAATTCTTTCTCAGACTCTGTTATAGCGGCAATTTCTTCTGCACTTTTACCGGCATCTTTGGCATACTCCTGCAAATCTGCTACTGATGTTTCTTCTACCTTAGCAATACCTTCAGCAATCGCAACTCGACCTGATCCGTCTTTAGGCATAAAAAATGCATAGTCTTTAAATGTAATACGCAGTGACTCGCCATTCGCATTTTTAAGGGTCATCCAGCAGCCTTTTTTCTGACATACTTCATCAATTACTCCGGTTAGCTTTACTTCCATTGCTGTTGCATCGCCCATTTTTGCGGCAAGTTCACTTACATCAATGGCATTTTCCTCCGTAATTTTATCTCCATAATACTCAATTTTTGAAGCCGATTTTTCGGTAGTATTTGTTGTTTGATTGCATGATGCCAATGTAAAGGCAGCAATTGAAGCAATGATTAATTTTTTCATTTTTATTTATTAAATATTAAGCAGCGAATTTAAAATTAGTATTGTACTGAACAAATTATCTTCTATATTTGCCCATGCCTTGGTACCGTGGCCGAGCGGCTAGGCAGAGGTCTGCAAAACCTTTTACAGCAGTTCGAATCTGCTCGGTACCTCAAAAAATCCCGCTATGCGGGATTTTTTTTAATTCCACCTCGGGTCATCCGGTGGTTTGGCTAAATGTTCAAATGATTTCCCTAAAGATTTTACAATAGCTGACCATAGTTCTTCTGAGTTTGTATTGAACAAAATATCTGCTGATTTTTCTTTAGCTACCCACCAAGCTAGTTGTTCAATCTCCTGATTAAGCTGATTTTTTGACCATCCTGAGTACCCTATAAAAAAACGAATATCATTTTGGCCAATTATTTTTTGCGATAAAAGATTAATTAATATTTCAAAATCTCCTCCCCAAAAAACATCTTTACAAATAGGAACGGCTCCGGGTATTTGATGTTTGCCGGTATAAATAAAATGTAATGTTTCCGGCTCGACAGGCCCTCCATAAAAAATGGGATAATTTTCATCAAACATTCCCGGCAAAAGAGTATCTGTACTGGTTTCAAGTTCTTTATTTAATATGAACCCTACTGTTCCATCCTCATTATGTTCTGACAACAACACAACTGTTCTTCTAAAATAAGGATCTTCTAAGAAAGGTTCACTAACTAAAAGTTTTCCCCTTTCGGGCTCCATTCGATTAATATGTATATCATTTATCTTAATGCCCACTTTGATAGGATTATTAAGTGCAATAACGTTAATTTGCCTTTTATAGTTGTATCATGGTTCAAAAAATTGATATTTCGTCTTTAAGAGTCGATTACACTTTAGCAAAATTTAATGAAGAAGATGTAAATCCCGACCCATTTAAACAATTTGCAGCATGGTTTGCAGATGCATTGAATGCTAAAGTAAACGAACCCAATGCAATGACTTTATCAACTGTGAATGAACATGGAAAACCATCCTCTCGAATTGTTTTACTAAAGAGTTTTGATAAAAAAGGGTTTGTATTTTTTACCAATTATGACAGTACTAAGGGAAAACATATTGCTAATCAACCCGCAGTAGCACTAAACTTTTGTTGGCTAGAACTTCAAAGGCAAGTTAGAATTGAAGGTATTGCTACTAAGATTTCAGTTTCAGAAAGTGATTCTTACTTTCATTCTCGACCTTTTGAGAGTCAATTAGGTGCACATGCTTCTGCTCAAAGTAGCATCATTAAAGGAAGAGCTGAACTTGAGAGTAATTATGAGGCTACTAAAATAAAATTTTCTAATACCGAAATCTATAGACCCGAAAATTGGGGTGGATATTTAGTCAATGCTAAATTGATAGAATTTTGGCAAGGCAGATCTAACAGGCTGCACGATAGAATTGAATTTGAACTAATTGATAAACAATGGCATATAAATAGACTATCTCCTTGATTGTAAAATACAAATACTAAAATATAATCTATACGTTATGTGTAAGTATTTTATAAATTTGTAACGTTTCCTATTTATAGCATTAATGCAAAATATAATTTTAACATTCTTAACTGCATTGCTTATTGTGGTATTCGGAATCCCTTCGATTGTAACGGTAGCAAAGCTCAAAGGACTTTATGACAAGCCCAATGAACGTAAATTACATACCAACAAAATCCCTAGACTTGGCGGATTAGCCATCATTGCCGGATTTTCTATTTCTGCAAGTATTTGGTTAATCCCAGGTTTAGATATTGGAAAAATACAATACTTACAAGCTTCTTTAATTATTCTATTTTTCTCAGGACTAAAGGATGATATAATTATCATTTCGCCAATGAAAAAACTATTTAGCCAGATATTGGCTGCTAGTATAATTGTTATTGGCTCAGGTCTAAAACTTAACGATTTTCAAGGCTTATTCGGTATTCATGAAATACCAGAACTGGTGAGCATCCCGTTGACAATATTTACTATTATAGTAATTACAAATTCTCTTAATTTAATTGATGGAATTGATGGCCTAGCGGGTGGAATTGCATTTATTTCCGCTGTTACTTTAGGCCTTTGGTTTAATTTTATTGATGAGCTAGGGTGGTCAATTATCGCATTTGGTCTTGCGGGTTCATTACTTGGTTTTTTATTTTTTAACTTCAGTCCAGCTAAAATATTTATGGGCGATGCTGGCTCGTTAACCGTTGGATTTTTATTATCTGTTTTAACGATAAAATTTATCGAATTAAATAGTTCAAATGCAGAGTCTGTTTATAAAATTAACGCTTCACCCATCATAGCAATGTCGATATTAATTATTCCATTGTTTGATACAATTAGGGTGTTCGCAATCAGGGTCTTTAAAAAGCAGTCTCCATTTAAGGCAGATAATAACCATCTTCATCATCTTCTTATTAAAGTAGGGATGAATCATAAAGAAGCTTGCCTTGCATTGTATCTTGGAAATATCGGAGTAATCTTGCTTGCCTTTTTAATGAAGGATATTTCACCTACCTATTTATTTCTTTTAATAGTTGCTATAGCTGTTATCTTATCAAACATTCCTTCATATATGTTTAGGCACAAACTACTCGATTTCGATGCTGAACGTCAAAAATCTATATCTGAGGAGTTTGCTTCAGAGCTTAGAGTGAAGAAGGATGAATCGAATTAAAAAAAAGTACAAATTTTTGGATTGCAATTGCCCTATGGCTTAGCTTATTTTTTCTATCCATATCCATCTCAGCCAATGTTATATCATCATACCCATCGGGAATAAATATAGGGTCATACCCAAATCCATTACTACCTTTGGGTAAATGTGCAATCTTGCCATTCAATATTCCTTCAAATAATTGACAACCCGAATCTGATGAATAAGAAATTACAGTTTTGAAATAGGCGTTTCTAATATCAATATTCATCATTTTTGAAATTACCTTTCCGTTATTTGCAAAATCATTTTTTTCTGGTCCTGAGTACCTTGCAGAATAAATACCAGGTTCACCACCCAATGCCGATATGAACAAACCGGAATCATCTCCAATACATGGAATATTATATTTCTTATAGACGTAATCACTCTTAATACTCGCATTATCTTCTAATGTTTTTCCGTATTCTTCTATATCAGCTACCCCCAGATCTTTAAGTGTAAGTAGACTTGAAAATCCTAATAGCTTTGCAATTTCTTCTGCTTTATGTTTGTTATTAGTGGCTACTACGAGTTTATCTAGATTCATTTGCTTAGATTATTTTTTGTATTTGCTGCCACAACTCAATCTTTGCTTCTTTGTTAATATGGTATTCAGATAAAACCTTAGCAAATAAAATTTTTTTATTTTTAAATTGTGAAATGATATGTGATGAATTTTTATCAACTCCCCAACACACAATTGCGCTAACAGGAATTTCATTTATAATTTCATCCAAAGTAAAATCTCTGTTCTGAAAATGATCAATTTCTAATAACTCATCTGTAGTGTACTTTAAACCTGCATTCAATAATTTATCAATCATCACCCTATCTACGGGCGTCAATTCAGTCATATTTGGATAAATAAATGCCAATTTAGACTTCAGATTAGTTTCAAATAAGAGTATTTTATGTTTTTTTTCGTTTTCTTTGGTTTCTGTAAAATTGATATTGTCGATGAAATAAAATTCATCAAACAATGATTCAACATCTTTTATATCTGAATTTATCATATGAGTGCTACTAAATCAATGGAAATCAAAATTAATAAAATATCCCAAAGTCGAATAGAAGAATGTGATTTTAATAACATCAAATTTGGCAATGTTTTCTCTGATCATATGTTCATTGCTGAATACGAGAATGGATATTGGAACAAATTTCGTGTTGAACCATTCGGACCAATTTCATTATTACCATCTATATCAGCACTTCATTACGGACAATCGATTTTTGAAGGAATGAAAGCATTTAAAGACACTGTTGGGCATCCCCAACTATTTCGTCCATTAGACAATTGGAAACGTATGAACATATCGGCCGAAAGAATGGCTATGCCTCAAATCCCAATTGAAATTTTTATGGACGGATTAAAAACCTTAGTAGGCATTGACAAAAATTGGATTCCTACAAAAGAAGGCAGTGCATTATACATTAGACCTTTTCTTTTTGCAACCGATGAGTTTGTTGGCGTAAGGCCATCCGAAAAGTTTATGTTCATAATCTTCAGCTGTCCGGTTAACTCTTATTACCCAAAGCCAATAAATGTATTAGTAGAAAATAGCTATGTTAGGGCTTTTGAAGGTGGAGCAGGATTTGCAAAAGCTGCAGGAAATTATGGAATCTCTATGTTACCTACACTCAATGCACAGAAAAATGGGTTCGACCAACTCATTTGGACTGATGGAAAAGAACACGAATACATCGAGGAATCGGGTACAATGAATGTATTCTTTCAAATAGATAATATTGTATACACCCCAAAATTAGATACTACAATACTAAATGGTATTACACGCGATTCTTGTATCAAACTATTAGAAAAAGCTGGCTACAAAGTGGTTCAAGAAAAATTGTCAATTCAAAAAATTGTAAGTGCTTATCAAAATGGGTCACTAATTGATGCATTTGGAACTGGCACAGCAGCGCTTATTGCAAAAATTGAATCAATTTCTTATAAGGATTTTAAAATGATACTGCCAAATCCAGAAAAACGTTTAATTTCTAATTGGCTTTATACTGAGTTAGAAAATATAAGATGTTCAAAAACTGAGGACACTTTTGATTGGATTGTTAAAATTTAAAACCGTATATGCAAAACATTCAAACCCCTGAAGAATTTCTTACAGAAGTAAAAGATCAGATTCATCAGTATGTAAACTTAGAGCTAGAACTCATTAAAATTGAAACGGTTGAGAAAAGCGCTAAAGTAACCGGGTACTTAATAAGCTCAGTTGTATTTGTATTTCTTATATTTATGTGTATCCTATTTTTGAGTCTATTGTTAGGATTTTACCTTTCAGAAATCTCAAATAGCAATATCAAAGGTTTTGGTATTGTTGCTTTAATCTATGTACTTACAATATTTATATATTCACTTATCAAAGAAAATCTTGTTATTAAGCCAATCTCAAACAAAATCATAAAAATGATTTATGAAAACGAATAGAAACATCAAAAATCTTGATGATTTGCATAGAGAGAAATATAGGGTTAGCACTGAACTTGAAAATTCTAAAAAAGAACTTCAACACTCTATGTTATATCTGAAGAAAAATCACAAGAGTATGATTTGGAGTTTTATAAATCCTATCGATAAAAATACATCATTAGGTAGTCTGTTATCAAATATCAAAACAGCTGTAAATCCCGTAATTCAAAATGCTATAGGGATTGGTCCGGATAGGATAAAAAATGAAAACATCGATTTTAACGTAGCGCTTGCACTTTTAGTCGCTGAATCAGTAAAAGGATGGATTGAAAAACGTAAGGCTAAAAAAAGGGCAAAGTCGATGGAAGAATCAGGAACCCCATCAATCCAAGATGAAATATGAAACAATTTCTAATTATACCAATTCTCGTTTGTCTTTACATTAATGCAAATGCACAAACAATTGATTCAAGTTACAAAAAAAATAATATTACCTATAATCTATACAAGCATAAGAGTAACAGCAGTCAAGTAATTCAAAGCATGGGTAAATATTACAATTGCAATCAATTAATGAAAATGCCTAATAGGAATATAAACAAAATTGCAGCAACCGTTGCCGGTGTAGATTCCCGAAATGGAGAGACCCCAATAATAAGAGGTGCTGTTGGAGGAACCGCCTATTTCATCGATGGTGTTAGGGTTTACAACGTCCCAAGTATTTTCTTAATGCCTTAACTTTAAATGGTACTACTAAAGCTTTGCAATTGATTTTTTAATAATTTCTATCTTTTGTATTGTGTCATCCCTCTTTTTATATTCCCTAGTAATTAATTCAGGGTTGGCGTTTGCTATAAATTTTTCATTAGAAAGTTTTATTAGTACGGACTCAAGAAACCCTTCTAAATAATTAAGTTCATCGGATAGTTTCTTTCTTTCTAATTCTTTGTCAATCTCCAATTCCACAAATATCGCTACTTCATCTATTCCTGAAGAAATTCTGGGCCAAGTATTAGCTACATTGATATCCATAATTATATTATCTACATTAGAAAGTTTCTTTATTAAATATTGATGCGGTTCATAATTCGAGTAGTCATTCGAAATAATTTGGATATCAAACTTATCCTTAAAGCTTAAACCTTTGGTATTCCTAAATTCTCTAATTTTCATAATTAAGGATAAGGCAAAATCTAAATTCTCCTTCTTATAATTACCTTGTTTAGGATATGATGAGATACAGATACTATCTCCATTTTTACGCAAATCAATACTTTGCCATAACTCTTCTGTTATAAATGGCATAAAGGGATGTAACAAACGTAACAGTTTATCAAAAATAGCTATTGTAGAGTTATAACAAGTATGATCTATTGCCTTGCCGTAACTAGGTTTAATTATCTCTAAATACCATGAACAAAAATCATCCCAAATCAACTTGTATATTTTCATTAATACTTCACTAAGCTTGTAGTCAGTATATAGTTGATTAGTTTGATTTATAGCATCATCCAATTTTGAGTTCATCCAATTTGATGCAACTAAATTTGATCGTAACATATCTGACTCGATTTGTTCATCAGGCAAAATCTGCCAACTTTTTATAAGTCGATATGCATTCCAAATTTTATTTGTGAAATTTCTTCCTTGTTCAATAAGAGACTCATCAAATAAAATGTCATTCCCAGCAGGTGAACATAATAACATTCCCATTCTAACGCCATCTGCACCATACTTCTCAATCAAATCAATAGGATCAGGTGAGTTACCAAGTGATTTACTCATCTTTCTCCTTTGCTTGTCTCTCACAATTCCTGTAAAATAAACATTAGTAAATGGTTTTTCGTTTCTCCACTCATATCCTGCCATAATCATTCTAGCTACCCAAAAAAACATTATTTCTGGTGCCGTTACTAAATCATTAGTAGGATAGTAATATTTGATGTCAGGATTATCGGGATTCTCAAATCCATCAAATACGCTGATAGGCCAAAGCCATGACGAAAACCAAGTATCAAGTACGTCTTCATCTTGTCTTATATCGCTTGAGCTAACATCGAAACCTTTTGATTTAAATTTCTCTATAGCCACATTAATATTTTTTGCAACAACATAATTTCCTGAATTATCATACCAAGCTGGAATTTGTTGACCCCACCACAATTGTCTTGAAATGCACCAATCTTTTATATTTTCAATCCAATATTTGTAAGTATTCTTCATACTATTTGGATGAAATTTTATTTCATCTGACAATACAGAGCTAAGTACCTCCGGGTTACGTTGAAGAAATTTATTCATATCAACCCACCATTGTAAAGTCAAACGAGGTTCGATTATCGCACCTGTTCTTTCACTTGTCCCGATTTGTGTTTTATAAGGCACAATCTTTTCAAGTTGTCCAATGCTTTCAAGATCTTCAACTATTCTTTTTCTTATAGTAAATCTATCTTTACCAATATAATCATTAATTAAACAATTCTCGTTTAATTGCCCTACTTCAGTTAGTATGTCTATAATCTTCAAACCATGTTTTTTAGAAATTTCGTAGTCATTTTTGTCGTGTGCTGGAGTAATTTTCAAACAACCAGTTCCGAATTCCATATCTACGTATTCATCTGCTATTATAGGAATTTCTCTTTTTATAAATGGAACCAATACTTTGCATCCTATATATTTTTTATATCTCTCATCATTCGGATTTACACAAATCGCAACGTCTGCAAGTATTGTTTCGGGTCTTGAAGTTGCTATTACCAATCCATCATTTGCTGAATCTGATAGAAAATACTTTATATAGTAAAGTTTACCCTCAATTTCTTTATAAATAACTTCTTCATCACTTAGTGCTGTTTTACCTTCAGGATCCCAGTTTACCATTCTTAGCTCTCTATAGATTAGTTTTTTTTCATACAAATCAACAAAACAATTAATAACAGCTTCGCTCAATTTAGGTTCCATTGTAAAGCGTGTCCTTTCCCAATCACAACTAGCACCTAGTTTTTCTAACTGCTTTAATATAATTCCGCCATATTTATGCTTCCATTCCCATGCATATTTAAGGAACTCTTCACGAGATAATTCATACTTTTTTATTCCCTGCTCCCTTAACATTTGAACTACTTTAGCCTCAGTTGCAATTGATGCATGATCTGTTCCTGGAACCCAACATGCGTTTTTTCCTTCTAATCTTGCTTTTCTAATTAAAACATCTTGGATTGTATTATTAAGCATATGCCCCATGTGTAATACACCAGTAACATTAGGGGGGGGTATGACTATTGTAAATGGCTGCTTATCGTTGCTTGGTTTACTTTCGAAAAATTTCTTCTCTAACCAAAAAGAATACCATTTTGATTCAATTGAACTTAGAATTAATGTTTTATTGCCAATAGACATAACACTTGTTATTATTTTTTATAAAAAAAAAAGCCCCAAATTGGGGCTTTAAAAATTCGGCAACGACATACTTTCCCGGGTTTTATCCTAGTATCATCTGCGCTGATGGGCTTAACTACTCTGTTCGGAATGGTAAGAGGTGGACACCATCGCTAAAGTCACCAAAAATATCTTAAGTTTTGACATTTAATTGAAAGAAAACACATTTTTTATTGAATAAAGTGAACTAAGTCTACAGGTAATTAGTACTACTTGACTTTGATGTTACCATCTTTACATCTGTAGCCTATCAACGTAGTCGTCTACTACGACCTTTAAAGGAAGCCTCATCTTGAGGTAAGTTTCGTGCTTAGATGCCTTCAGCGCTTATCTTGTCCGTACATAGCTACTCTGCAATGCAGCTGGCGCCACAACAGATACACCAGAGGTACGTCCGACCCGGTCCTCTCGTACTAAGGTCAGATCCTCTCAAGCTTCCAACGATCACATCAGATAGGGACCGAACTGTCTCACGACGTTCTGAACCCAGCTCGCGTGCCACTTTAATCGGCGAACAGCCGAACCCTTGGGACCTTCTCCAGCCCC
>JBIINH010000214.1:0-2943 GCA_044337585.1 Bacteroidia bacterium | reverse complement strand
AGAATTAGTGGAGAAGTTTTATAATACAAAATTGGGCAACCATATTGGTGGTCAACTGACACGTTGTAGCACCGCACCTGCATTAAATTATGGAGAAGCTCAAAGTGCTGAGTCAAGAACAGATTTTATACATAAAATGAAAATATGCTTAAAAGAAATAAGAGAATCACTAATCTGTTTAAAGATAGCCATTAGAAAGCCCCTATGCCCTGATATTGAACTCATGCAGTCACTACTAAAAGAAACAAATGAACTTGCAGCTATATTTAATAAAAGCATAGCTACTGCTGAAAAAAATAAATTTAAACAGAAGTGACATTTCAAAATTCATCATTCAAAATTCATTATTCGACATTTATAGATTAAATCATTTAACCATGACAAACCATATTTTAGAAATCATTTACCTTATTGCTTCCACAACATTTATTCTAGGCTTGAAAATGCTGGGAAGTCCGGCCACAGCAAGAAAAGGAAATCTAATTGCCGCATTTGGAATGACACTTGCCATTTTTGCAACCATATTTTTATATACCACGCAGGATGGCCAACACTTGAAAAACCTACCGTTTATTTTTGGCGGACTGATTGTTGGAACAGTCATTGGATGGATAGTAGCTAAGCGCGTGCAAATGACAGCTATGCCCGAAATGGTGAGCTTGTTCAACGGCATGGGAGGTGCCTGCGCTATGCTTATTTCTATAATTGAATTTCAGCACCTGATGCATACCCCGGGAGTAACTATTCATGCGGGAATGATGCTTACCATTATTGCGGGACTCATTATCGGCTCCATCTCGTTTTCGGGGAGTATGATTGCCTGGGGTAAACTCAGTGGTAATATCAAAGATTTTTCATTCCCGTTTCAGCAATACATCAGCATTGCAATGATGGCTGTTATCGTATATCTCGGCTATGATGTAGTGACAGCAGGCAGTGAGGAATTTGTGTTTTCGTTCTATATACTTTTGGCGCTTGCATTGGTTTATGGCGTTTTCTTTGTGATGCCTATTGGTGGTGCAGATATGCCGGTGGTGATTTCGTTGCTCAACTCATTTACAGGTGTGGCTGCAGCCTGCGGAGGATTTTTGTATGATAACAAAGTGATGCTGGTAGGTGGTATTTTAGTAGGTAGTGCAGGTACTTTGCTCACCATAGTGATGTGCAAGGCCATGAACCGCTCGTTGCTAAATGTATTGATTGGAAACTTTGGCGGTGGAGCTAAAGGTGAAGCAGCCACGTCATCTTCATTCCAAGGTTCAATAAAAGAAGTTACTGCAAGTGATGCGGCAATCTTAATGAAGTATGCGAAAAAAGTAGTGATTGTGCCTGGATATGGTTTGGCTGTGGCGCAAGCGCAGCATGTGGTGCATGAACTTGAAGAGTTACTTGAAAAAGAAGGCGTGGAAGTGAAATATGCGATACATCCTGTTGCCGGACGTATGCCGGGACACATGAATGTGTTGCTTGCCGAAAGTAATGTAAGCTATGATAAGCTGGTGGAGATGGAAGAAATTAATCCTGAATTCAGCACAACGGATGTGGTACTGGTAGTTGGTGCAAACGATGTGGTAAACCCGGCAGCTAAAACAGATCCCAACTCACCTATATACGGAATGCCGATACTGGAAGTAGAAAATGCCACCAATGTAATCGTAAATAAACGTTCGATGAAAGCCGGATATGCCGGTATTGAAAATGAATTGTTTTTTAAACCAAAAACCAGCATGCTATTTGGCGATGCCAAAAAAGCACTTACCCAACTGGTAAGTGAAATCAAAAGTTTGTAAAAAAAATTTGTATGATCATTTCAATCATTGTAGCGGCTGACCAAAACAACGGTATTGGCAAAGGCAACCAACTGCTGTGTCATTTACCTGCCGATTTAAAATATTTTAAGCAAACCACTTCGGGACACCATATTGTGATGGGTCGCAATACGTACGAAAGTATTGGTCGGCCGCTCCCCAATAGGGTAAATGTTGTGGTTACACGCAACAAGGAGTTGGAAATAGCAGGTTGTGTAATCAAACATTCACTTCAGGAAGCAATAGATTTTGCAAAAGCAGCCGGAGAAACAGAATTGTTTATTACAGGAGGCGGAACCATATACAAGGAAGGTATGAATTTGGCCAATCGTATTTACATTACCCGCATTGCTCATTCATTTGATGCCGATACATTTTTTCCTGAATTGGATACCCATATATGGAAGCTTGAAAAAGAAGAAAAGCATCCTGCCGATGAAAAGAATGCATATGCATTTTCCTTTCAAGTGTGGTCACGCAATTAATCTTTGTCGTTTTCCATCCTAAATCCAACCCGTTTTGAAGTTGGCATTCCCGAACTAAAACTCAAGGCATTTTTTTGTTCAACAGAAATGTACTTTACCGCATCAACCGGGGGAGCCAGTAAATCGAAGTTTAAGCAATACAGCATACATTCTTCCATGATATTTTTTAACATCTCTTTCGTAATACGTTGCTTGGCAATATCAGCGTATACAAACGATAGAGGTCTTTTGCCCTCCACAAAAAAATGTTTCTCACTATTGATAAACACCCTGCCAACCAAATAACCAAGATCTTGTTCTCTATTGTAATGAAGCGAGTCGCTGAGGAAATTGTAAATCTGAATCATTCCACAATATTCCCTCAACGGATTTTCAATGATGTAAGGGTTTTTATTGATAAAGTGTTCATCTTCGAAATCAAAAATATTGGTATGCATCATAGCCACCAGTGTGTCTCCGGCAAATTTTAATTGCGCCTCAAAAGTACCTGTTTCAAAATATTTTATGGTAATGTTTGGTGCATCCTCAATTAGGCATGGCATGATCTCTTCTTGAAGTTCTTTCATCACTTCTTTGAGCTCATTAAATGAATCAAGGGTAAACTGGTAAGCTACCTGTTTAGCGTGCGACTTGTTGCAAAGCAATTCGTT
>JBIINH010000213.1:0-2948 GCA_044337585.1 Bacteroidia bacterium | reverse complement strand
AGTATAAATGTGAAAATAAGAAACAGCAGTGTGAGGTGGTGCTTTACTTTCTGGAATGGTTGCTTAGGAATATACGCTTTTAGACAGGCATAAATAAATACACTTGCATAAGGAACAATAACAAAAAAACTCCACTCCTCAAGTGGCAAGTCATTTATAAAAATGTCCCAAACATAATCTGTATTAAATCCCCATACACCGGTACGTGCAAACCAACCATCCCACAAAATAAAGATGACGCCATTGAGCAATATGCCGATAAAAAGTGGTCCCCAGCTTTTGTAAAACGCAACTTTTTTGTCGAAGCTTAATGCAAACGGGCCAATAAAAGATGCAAGCATGAGCCATGCGTATAAAGACATATGATGTATACTTATTTGCTTGTGTTTGGATCTTTCCAATATTTTAATGGTACAATTAGCATCCCGAAATTTTCGCCATATTCTTTTCCTAGGTGCTTATGGTGCATTTTATGCGCCCTGCGAATGGCCCGTACGTAGCGGTTGTTCCAGTGGGTCCATATTTTGAAGCGCTGATGTATGATGATATCGTGTACTAAAAAATAACACAACCCATAAAGCGAAATACCAATACCGATATACAAACGAAAATCTCCTCCAGCCATTAGGCCTGTCATATAGCAATAGGCGCTGGGTACCGCAAAAATGAGGAAGAAGGCATCGTTCTTTTCAAAAAATCCCGGCTCTACCTGATGGTGGTCTTTGTGAAGGTACCATAACAATCCATGCATCACGAATTTGTGAGTAAACCAGGCCATAAACTCCATAAAAAAGAAAGTGGCCACAACGATAATTGAATAGAATATTACGATCATATTATAAGAACATCTCCATTTGTTTTTTGTTCTACCCCTGCAGGGCAAAATGTAAGTTTAAGACAAGGAAAAATATTACTTGAATGATAAATAGTGCTACCGCTACACCATTACCTGAGTTGATTTGCAAGCGCTTGTATAAAAAGTTAAAAGCAAAAGAAAACGTAAACCAGGCACTGTAATTTTGCAATGGAGGAACCTGATCTTTCCAATACCAAAAGTCAAGTCTTCCACATATGGCTTCAATAAGAACATCAACAATCACCATTAATAAAGCTCCAATAAAAGCATGAATGAGTTGGTGATTAGGCATAGAGAATTTGCCAAATAACTTATGCACCACCTGCATACTTGCATAGCTTAGCATAATCCAGTTTACACCAATAATCAATGGTATGTCGAATAATTTGATACCTAAGTTTTCACCATAAAAATATTGCCCGAAAATTTTTCCCGTGCGCACACCGGCCCACTCAATAATAAAACCTGAAAAAAATACGATACCTGAATACAGCACCAAACGCCTATCGGCTTGTGGGTGAAACCAAAACATGATACCTACACTTACAATCAGGTTGATGGGTGTGAGTTTCAATATACCTTCATAACCCAACAACATACCCCCAATGCCAACAGCATAAAGGATAATGAGAATGGCTATTGCTTTATTTTCTTTGCTTGATAACATATTTGGCTACAAGTTTACAATTATTCGCCCAAAAGCAACGAGTCTCAAGCCATAACTTTTCTGACTATTTACCGTAATGTCTTTATGATAGATCTTCCTTAATCAATCTGGCAACTATCTTGGCACTGTTGAGGCAAAGCGGAATGCCGCCCCCGGGATGCACGCTGCCTCCGCAAAAATACAGGCCTTTGATATCGGATGAAAAATTCTTGTGCCGCAAAAATGCCGCGTAGCGGTTATTGCTAGCGTTGCCATACAACGCACCGGCAAATGATGAGGTGCGGGCTTCGATGCTGCGCGGATCAAGTATGGATTCAGTAGCAATCAGCGGTTCAATATCGGTGTGCAACAAACGATTGATTTTGGCGACAATATTTTTTCGGGCTTCGGCTATCAGTATGTCCCAGTTCTGCCCGCTATTATTTGGCACGTTTATCATTACAAACCAGTTTTCGCAGCCTGCAGGGGCATCATCGGGTTTGTATTTGGAGGTGATATTGATATAAACGGTGGGGTCTTTGTAAATATTTTTCTGATTGAAAATGCAATCAAACTCAGTTTCGTAATTGGCACTGAAAAGGATATTGTGCAAATCAAGTTCGGGAAAAGTCTTATTGATGCCCCAGTAAAAAATAAGTGCCGAAGATGATTTTTCCTGCGCAAGAATTTTTTCGGGGTGCTGATGTTTGGGCAGCAGCTTGCGGTAGGTGGGATGAATATCGGCATTACTAATTACGATATCAGCTTCGTGCACGGTTTCTCCTGTTCTGATGCATTTCACTTTGTTGCGGTGTGTTACAATTTCATCAACTTTTTGCCCGAAATGAAATTTTACGCCCAGCTCAACGGCAAGCTTATAAATGCTTTGGGTAATATCGTGCATGCCCTTGGTGGGAAAAAACGAACCGATATTGTGTTCCAGGTGCGGTATCATATTAAGCAATGCAGGCGCCATGTAAGGACTGCTGCCGTTGTATGTAGCAAAGCGGTTGAAATACTGCACCAGTCTTTTATCCTTTAGTTCCTTTACATTCTCGCTGTTCATGGTGCTGAATAAATTCAGTTTCATGGTGCTCAATACGCCTTTTACGGTTTGTATATTGGTGTAGTTTTTCAGCCGGTGCAAACTGTATTCAATAAAAATGGGTGTGGTAATGCGGTAGCGAAAAGCTGCCCGGTCGAGTTGTTTAAACACAGGCGTTACATCACTGATGCCCAACTTGGTTTTCAGCTCTTCGGCAAATTTTTCGCGGTTGTGGTAGGCGGAAAATCTTGTGCCGTCTTCGTAAAAATAATTACAGGCTTTTTCGGGTTTGGTATACTGAAAATAATTGCGCGGATTGCGGCCTGCAAGTTCAAACAGTTCGGTTACCAAGTGCGGAAGCGTGAACAAAGAAGGACCTGCATCAAAGCGGTAGCCATTCG
>JBIINH010000073.1:0-10485 GCA_044337585.1 Bacteroidia bacterium | reverse complement strand
GTTTCTTAAGCTATTAAGTGGCATCGTCATTATTTGGGAATTTACCTTTATTTTCTGTTTGTTTTTCCCATCAACCTACCTTGTCATTAGCATTTTTGGAATACTATTTCATGTTGGCATAGCGGCACTTTTTCCATTCCCGAAAATTTCACTTGGTCCTCTAATGTTTTATACCTTATTAATCCCCGAAAAATTTTGGTTAAAAATTAAGTCAATTGTACCCATATTCAAAAACCATCTGCCAGCGCAGCAGCCTTCACCAAGCGTTTTAACTTACACCCAACGTAAACAACTGTTCATTTCATTTGCAGTGTTCCTATTGATTATGCAACTTTTTGTTTCAGGATATAAATTTTATTACAAAGGCTACGAAAAAGAAAAGCAATTCAAACGATTATCAAAGCAAAGCAAAGAAGGATATCGGTTTTCATTGAAACCATCCAAAGCTATCAGAACATTTTGGGGAATAAACGGACGGGGACTATTCTTGGATCAGTCATTTACCGGAACAAAAAATACTTACGCCATTGTATACAAAAACAAACTAGGAAACTGGGATTGGCTCCCCTATTTTAACTATAGGGGAATGCCAGGTGAATACAACCAAAATATGGCATGGGCTAAAAATACTTTTCAACTCATATCCCTGCCAGCTAATGGTTTTAATGAAAATGGATTAAAATTATTCACAGCTTTTTGGGCTAGGAAAAACAATCTTTCGCTTGATTCATTGCACTTCCGTGTTCTTTTTAAAGAAACAACGTACCCAACTGAATATGAGCCTAAGTGTAGGCAAAAACTTGAGCATCAACCATGGAAAACACATGGTTACATAACATGGTATAAGGAGCAGTTCTCATATATACAATTGGACACCAACTGGTTACGTAAATAAAAAAAATACAAAAATCTACCAAAAACCCTTGTGATTGAGATAATTTGATTTATGTTTGCGGGCTTTTTTAAGCGAAAGGAGACAAAATAAATTGACAAACGAATCACAAAACAAACCCCTTGCAGCCCCTTCGGCTGACTTTGATTGGAGCATGGACAAAGAAGGCTTCAGCAAGTATTCTCATGATGAGCAATCGCATCTTGAGAATCTCTATGAACAAACACTCAGCACGATTACTGAGCGTGAGATTGTAAAAGGTACAGTAGTTGGTTTTACCGACAAAGAAGTGGTACTAAATATCGGATTTAAATCTGATGGTCTGATTCCTAAAACAGAATTTCGTGACTTGCCAGACCTAAAAGCTGGAGATGTAGTAGAAGTACTTTTAGAAAACAAAGAAGATGCAAGTGGACAGCTTGTACTATCTCGCAAAAAAGCGATGAGCGAACGTGCATGGGAAAACATCATGAATGCCTTCGAAAACGATGAAATCGTAAACGGTTATGTTAAAACCCGAACTAAAGGTGGATTGGTTGTAGATGTTTTAGGCTTGGATACGTTCTTACCAGGTTCTCAAATTGATACAAAGCCAATTAAAGACTATGACGTTTATGTTGGTCAAACAATGCCATTCAAAGTAGTGAAGGTTAATCAAATTTTCAAAAACGTAGTTATCTCTCACAAAGTCTTGATAGAAGAGGATATTGAAGCTCAAAAATCAGACATCTTATCAAAACTAGAAAAAGGTCAGGTACTAGAAGGTACTGTGAAAAATATGACCTCTTTCGGTGTGTTTATTGATTTGGGTGGTGTAGATGGATTATTACATATAACAGATATTTCATGGGGACGTATCAATCACCCTGAGGAAGCTTTGAAACTAGAACAAAAAATCAATGTTGTAGTTCTTGATTTTGATGACGAGAAAAAGCGTATCAGCCTTGGTTTAAAACAACTTACCTCACATCCTTGGGATAATTTGGCTGACACATTAGAAATTGGTTCGTCAATTAAAGGAAAGGTTGTAAATATTGCTGATTACGGTGCATTCTTAGAAATCGCTCCTGGAGTTGAAGGTTTGATTCACGTTTCGGAAATGAGCTGGAGTCAACACTTACGTAATCCGCAAGATTTCATGAAATTAGGTGACGAAATAGAAGCAAAAATTTTATCTATTGACAAAGAAGAACGTAAAATGTCTTTAGGTATTAAACAGTTGAAACCAGATCCATGGGAAAATATTGCTACAAAATATCCTGTTGGTTCAAAACACAAAGGTACTGTTCGCAACATGACCAACTATGGCTTATTTGTAGAACTTGAAGAAGGTGTTGATGGTTTGGTACACGTTAGTGACCTTAGCTGGACCAAGAAAATTAAGCACCCAGCTGAATTTGTTAAAAAAGACCAAGAACTAGAAGTAGTTGTTTTGGAATTAGACAACGAAAACCGTAGATTGAGTTTGGGACACAAGCAGTTGGACGACAACCCTTGGGAAACATTTGAGACCATCTTTACTGTAGGTTCAGAGCATGAAGGTACTATCTTAAAAATTGAAGATAAAAGTGCTATCGTAGCATTACCTTATGGTGTTGAAGGATATGCTCCTGTTAAACAATTATTGAAAGAAGACAAAAAGACAGCTAAAGAAGATGAAGTATTAAACTTCCGAGTGACTGAATTCAATAAAGAAAACAAGCGAATAGTGTTGTCTCATACTTCTCTTTGGAAAGCAGATGTTGAAGAAAAGAAAGTAGAAGAGACAAAGAAAAAAGAAGGTGAAAGAGAGAAAGCTTCGAAAGCGGCTAAAAAACTTAATGACAGCAACGAAAAATCAACCTTTGGTGATATCGATGCCTTGAATGAGTTGAAAACCAAATTCGAAAATAAAGGAGAATAATTTCACGTTTCTTCATTTATATTAAAATCCTGGTCAATCGACCGGGATTTTTTTTGTAAAAAAGTTATGTTTGAACTATGAATCATTGGCTCGTAAAATCTGAACCCTTTAAATACAGTTGGGATCAATTCTCAAAAGATAAGCGCACTTTTTGGGATGGTGTAAGAAACTATCAAGCGAGAAATAATCTGAGAGAAATGAAAAAAGGAGACCTTGTATTGTGGTATCATAGCAACGAAGGAAAAGAAATTGTTGGCATTGCAAAGGTTGTAAAAGAACATTATCCAGACCCCACAACAGATGACCCAAATTGGGTAGTGGTAGATTTAGCTCCATTTAAAAAATTTAAAAAAACCGTTACACTAGAACAAATCAAAACAGATAGACGCTTACAAAACGTTGGGCTTATAAGACAAGGAAGGTTAAGTGTGATGCCCCTTAAAGCCGAAGAATTTGATGCCATACTCGACTTATCTGATAACGCATAAATATTGATAGATATTCATAAATTTGCACGTAAAGCAATATTTCACACAAAATTGCCTTTAATTTGATGGCAGTGTATTATAAATGATAAAAGCTAAGCCCATACTAGAGAAAAAACAATTTGCAATTACCATTGACAGGCTTTGTTACGAGCTCATAGAAAAGCATGGCGACTTTTCCAATACTGCATTAATTGGTTTACAACCCAGAGGGATACATCTTTCCAAAAGACTTTATGATCGTATCTCAGAAATATTAAATAAGAAAAACATACTATATGGTGAGTTAGATATTGCTTTCTATCGTGACGACTTTAGAAGAGGTAATGAACAAATCATTCCAAGTGAATTGAAAATGAATTTCAGTGTTGAAGATAAAAACATTGTATTGATAGACGATGTACTTTACACCGGGCGAACCATTAGAGCAGCATTGGACGCACTAACAGATTTTGGCCGACCTGCAAAAGTAGAGTTGCTAACACTTATAGACAGAATATATAGCCGACACCTTCCCATACAACCCGACTATGCCGGAATGACTGTTGATACCCGCTCAAACGACAAAGTGAAAGTGGAATGGAAAGAAACAGCTAAACAAGACATCGTGTATATACTTACTAAAGAAAACTGAACAGCTATAATATGAAAACATTCAGTCAAAAACACTTGCTCGGAATAAAAGACCTTACCAATGATGATATAGAGCTGGTATTTGAAACTGCTGATAACTTTAAGGCAATTATCAATAGGCCGATAAAAAAAGTACCTTCACTAAGAGACATCACCATTGCAAATATTTTCTTCGAAAACTCTACGCGCACCCGCATATCTTTCGAATTGGCACAAAAAAGATTAAGTGCCGATATTGTGAATTTCTCAGCCTCCTCCTCTTCTGTTTCCAAAGGAGAAACACTTGTTGATACGGTAAAAAATATTTTGAGCATGAAGGTTGATATGGTTGTAATGCGACATCCTGCACCAGGTGCTTGTGTTTTCTTATCTAACCATATCAAAGCACAAATCATCAATGCAGGAGATGGCACACACGAACACCCTACTCAGGCATTACTTGATGCCTACTCAATTAGAGAAAAACTGGGAACCGTAAAAGGTAAAAAAGTGGTTATCGTTGGTGATATTCTACACTCAAGAGTTGCCTTGTCCAATATCTTATGCTTGAAAAAATTAGGTGCTGATGTAATGGTTTGTGGACCAACAACACTTATTCCAAAATATATTCACACCTTGGGAGTGAAAATTGAACACGATTTAATGAAAGCTTTAAACTGGTGTGATGTAGCCAATATGTTGCGCATTCAGCTGGAAAGGCAAGAAATAAAATATTTCCCTTCACTTAGAGAATACAGCATGCTATACGGAGTAAATAAAGAACGATTAGATTCCCTAAACAAGGAAATTATTATCATGCACCCGGGACCTATAAATAGAGGAGTTGAAATAACAAGCGATGTTGCTGACAGCCAACACAGTATTATTCTAGATCAGGTTGAGAATGGCGTTGCTACCCGTATGGCCATCATGTATCTTCTAGCAGGACAAAAAGGCTGATTTTGCTTTGTTTATTTTCTAAATTGCCCCTCATTATCATTTAGCATACATGTCCACAAAGAAAGAAATTGTTGTTAGCGGAATAAGGCCTACAGGAAATCTCCATTTAGGAAACTATATGGGGGCAGTAAAGAACTTTGTAAAAATGCAACATGAGTATACCTCATATTTCTTTATTGCCGACTATCATTCTCTTACCACGCACCCAAATCCAAAAGATTTACATCAGAATGTAAAAACTGTTTTATCAGAATACCTCGCATGCGGCTTAAACCCGGATGCATGTGCGTTATATATCCAAAGTGACTTGCCCGAGATTCCCGAATTGTACATGCTCTTAAACATGCATGCATACATGGGTGAGTTGGAACGCGTTGCTTCATTTAAAGAGAAAGTACGCTCACAACCCGATAATATTAATGCCGGACTGCTTACCTATCCAGTTCTTATGGCTGCTGATATTATTATTCATAAAGCTACCAAAGTACCTGTTGGAAAAGATCAGGAACAACACCTAGAAATGGCCCGCACATTCGGAAACCGTTTCAACAGAATTTATGGTCATGAGTTATTTCCGGAACCTAAGGCATTCAATTATGGAACTGAGCTTGTAAAAATACCTGGCCTACAAGGTGGTGGCAAAATGAGCAAAAGCGAAGGCGAAAATACTGTTATCAATATTGCAGATACGCCTGACGCCATTCGTAAAAAAATGAGCAGAGCAGTAACCGATGCCGGACCTACAGAGCCCAACAGTACACCTACACAAGCTGTTCAAAATTTGTTCGATATCATGAAAGTAGTTTCAGAGACTACTACCTTGCAGCATTTTACAGAATCATATGCAAATTGCAACATCAGGTACGGAGAACTGAAGAAACAACTTGCAGAAGACCTGATTGTATTTTTAGCACCCGTAAGAGAAAAAATAACAGCCATACAAAACGATAATGAGTTGCTTTCAAAGGTGGCTAAACTAGGAGCCGATAAAGCTAGAGAAAGTGCGTCAGCTACCATAAAAGAAGCAAGGAGCTTAATTGGCTTCCGTAAATTTTATTAATACATATGAAAGTACTTGTAACCGGAAGCAACGGATTGCTGGGTCAAAAACTTACCGATCTTTATACTCAACAAACGCATATCACACTTATTGCTACTGCTCGAGGAGCAAACCGCCATCATAGCAAGAAAGGTTATACGTATCATCAGTTGGATATTACCCGCAAAGATGAAGTAGATGCCGTATTTTCATTATACAAGCCTGATGTAGTTATACATACCGCAGCAATGACCAATGTTGATGCTTGCGAACTTGACCACGATGCCTGCGATGCACTAAATGTAAATGGTGTGCAAAATATTGTATCGGCATGTAACACTTTAGGTACTCACCTTATTCATTTGTCTACCGACTTTATTTTTAATGGCACTCATGGACCATTAACAGAAAATGAAACACCTGAGCCATTGAGCTATTACGGACATTCAAAACTAAAAGGCGAGAAATTAGTTCAAAGTCAATCTAAATCGTGGGCAATTCTTCGTACAGTTTTGGTATACGGTGTAGTAAATGACATGAGCCGCAGCAATATTGTATTATGGGTAAAAGATAGCCTTGAGAATGGGAAAAGCATCCATGTTGTGGGTGATCAATTCCGCACACCCACGCTAGCCGAAGATCTGGCTATGGGTTGCGCATTGGCTGCTGCCAAAAAAGCCAAAGGCATTTACCATATTTCGGGAGGTGAGTTTATGAGTATATTTGATATTGCCTACCGCGTTGCGGATTTCTGGAAACTCGATAAATCATTGTTGAATTTATCAACCAGCGAAGGTATAAAACAGCCGGCTAAGCGTCCACCAATAACAGGATTTAGTATAACCAAGGCTAAAGTAGAACTAGGTTATAATCCAAATTCATTTACACAAGGGTTAGACATCATTGATTCTCAATTAAAGAATATATCATAAAAAAAGCTGTTGAAATCTCAACAGCTTTTTCATAGTTTAGATAAGTACTATCCCTGACTCAGTGCTGCAGCTCCACCAACGATTTCTGAAATTTCAGTCGTGATTGCAGCCTGACGTGCACGGTTATACTCCACTTTCAGATTTTTAAGTAATTCTCCTGCATTGTCGGTTGCTTTATCCATAGCCACCATGCGGGCACCATGTTCTGATGCTAAAGAATCTAACATAGAACGATAAACCTGAGTCTTGAAAATTCTTGGAATAAGCTCTTCCAATATTTCAACTTTACTTGGCTCAAATATATGGTCAGTTTTTACAGATACGCCTGTCACACCGGTCATGCCGGTTCTTAATCCTCGCTCATTTACTGCTTTAAGCGTTTCAGCCGTAAACGGCAATACTTTTTCAGCACTTAATATTTGGGTTGCTGCATTTTTAAATTGGTTGTACACAATTTCTACTGCATCATATTTTGCAGTTTTAAAATCATGTAATATTTCATCACTAATAGCAAATGCTTTTGCCGAAGTTAAGTTATTGAGCACTTCACGGTATGAATTGATTAATTCATACGACTGCTTTGCAAAAAAATCACCTCCTTTTTTACCGATTGGCAAAATGGTGACATTTTTACCCGTATATTTTTCTTGAATGAGAGAAAGTGTTCTTTTAGCAACATTCACATTAAATGAACCACACAAACCACGGTCAGATGTAACAACAATAATCAACACATTTCTTACTTCTCTTTTTGCGAAAAAAACCTCGAGTGAATCGCCTTCAATGGAGTCCATTAAATTCACCAATATATTGTTCAGGTTGTGCGCATATGGGCGCATTTGAATAATGGCGTTTTGTGCCCTGCGCAATTTAGTAGCACTTACCAACTTCATTGCTTTGGTAATTTGCTGTGTTGAGCTTACCGAAGTTATCCTTGTACGTACGTCTTTTAAGTTTGCCATTTAAGCGATGCGGTTTTCTATAATATATTAAGCTGCATATTTTGCAGACAATTCTTTTGCTACTTTCTCAAGTACAGAAGTGATCTCGTCATTGAAGTTACCTTTCTTAAGTTCCTCAAGTGTGCTTTTATGTTTGTTTTCCATATAATTATGAAATTCCACTTCGAACTCACGCACTTTGTTTACAGGAATACTGTTCAATAAACCTTTTGTACCTAAATAGATAATAGCAATTTGTTTCTCAACAGCAAGAGGTGAAAATTGACCTTGTTTCATTATTTCAACATTTCGCGCTCCTTTTGCAAGTACCGCTTTTGTTGCTGCATCTAAGTCAGAACCAAATTTCGAGAATGCTTCTAATTCACGATATTGAGCTTGGTCTAACTTTAGCGTACCGGCAACCTTTTTCATTGACTTTATCTGAGCGTTACCACCCACGCGCGATACTGAGATACCAACGTTAATTGCAGGTCGCACACCTGAGTTAAATAAATTAGACTCTAAGAATATCTGACCATCAGTAATCGAAATCACGTTTGTTGGAATGTATGCTGATACGTCACCTGCTTGTGTTTCGATAATTGGCAAAGCTGTTAATGAACCACCACCTTTTACCAAATGTTTAATTGATTCAGGGATATCATTCATTTGCTGCGCAATGCTATCGGTTGAGTTAATTTTTGCGGCACGCTCAAGTAAGCGAGAGTGAAGATAGAATACATCTCCCGGATATGCCTCACGTCCAGGGGGTCTGCGAAGCAATAAAGATACTTCACGATATGCAACAGCTTGCTTTGACAAATCGTCAAATACAATCAATGCCGGGCGACCTGAGTCACGGAAAAATTCTCCGATTGCTGCACCGGCCATTGGCGCAAAAAATTGCATTGGAGCCGGATCTGATGAAGTGGCAATAACAATAGTTGTGTATGGCATTGCACCATTTTGCTCAAGGGTTTTAACCAATTGAGCTACAGTTGATGCTTTTTGACCGATTGCTACGTATATACAATAAACAGGCTTACCTGCTTCATAAAATTCTTTTTGATTGATAATGGTATCAACTGCAACAGCTGATTTACCAGTTTGGCGGTCACCAATAATCAACTCGCGCTGTCCACGACCAATCGGAATCATCGCATCAATCGCTTTGATACCTGTTTGAAGTGGTTCTTTTACAGGTTCTCTGTAAATAACACCCGGAGCCTTACGTTCTAATGGCATTTCATATAAGTCACCTGTAATCGGTCCTTTTCCGTCTACCGGTTTTCCTAAAGTATCAACCACACGCCCAAGCATTCCCTCTCCTACTTTAATTGAAGCAATACGACCTGTACGTTTTACGGTATCTCCTTCAAGTATTTCGTCTGACTTTGAAAGCAATACTGCTCCTACATTGTCATCTTCAAGATTTAGTACTACAGCTTGTGTTCCGTTTTTAAACTCTACAAGCTCTCCTGATTGTACTTTATTTAGTCCATAAATACGGGCAATACCGTCACCTACTTGCAATACTGTACCAACTTCTTCTAGCTCTGTAGCTGATTTAAAGTTGCTCAGCTGCTCTCTAAGAATCGCTGATACTTCGTCTGGTCTTATCTCTACCATAATGTTTATGTTTACCTATTTAGATATATAACTGTTTAATAATTCTTGTTTTGCCTTTTGTAATTTTCCAGAAATGCTTCCGTCAAACATACGGTCACCTATTTGCAGGGTAAATCCTCCAATGAGTGATTCGTCTTTAATCTTATTTAATATTACTTTTTTGTTAAAGGATTTTCCTACTAAGTCTTGGATTACATTTGAGATTGCATCATTCAAATCAGTTGCTGACTTTACAGTAGCCGTGATAATATTATTCATTTCATTGTACTGCTGTATAAATGATTCTGCTGTTTCTTTAAGGTAATTACCTCTCCCTTTCTTAAGAACCAATGCAATAAAAGCTAATGTTAATTGGTCAAATGATACACCAAAAATTTTGTTTACAATATTGATTTTCAATTGCGATTTAACTATAGGATTTTTAAGTAAAATCTTTAAACTTTGGTTCATCGATAATAACCTTAAAAATGACTCAAGGTCGGATTTGACTACCTCCACCTTATTTTGCTCGATGGAAAGGTCAAGTAAAGATTTGGCATATCTTGATGCGATTCTTAAAATTGACATGTTTAGTTAAGGGTAATGTTATTAAGGTTGTCATTCACAAAAGCTTCTTGCTGAGTGCGGTCTTCCATTTTCTTACGTAATATTTTTTCAGCAAGATCTACTGATAAGATAGCTACTTGATTCTTTAAATCATTCATAGCTGCAATCTTCTCTCTTTCTATAAGTTCTTTGGCATTTGCAACTATCTTCATACCTTCATCTGCTGCAGATTTTTTAGCTTGTGCGATAATAGCATCTTTAATTTCTGCAGCCTCTTTAAGCATATGGTCACGTTCTTTGCGGGCTTCGTTCAATAACTTTTCGTTATCTGATTTCAATGCATCCATTTGCATCCGTGCATCATCAGCCGCATTAAGTGCATTATTTATCGAGTCTTCACGTTCGCGAATCGATTGTAGTATTGGCTTCCAAGCAAATTTAGATAACAAATACAACACGATACTGAACGTGATGGTCATCCAAAATAATAAGCCTAAACCGGGTTTTACTAATTCCATATTTTATTTGTTAATACTGTAATTAATT
>JBIINH010000212.1:0-2962 GCA_044337585.1 Bacteroidia bacterium | reverse complement strand
ATGTTTGTGCACCTGCAATATGATACATGCATAAAAAAAGTATAAGCAGGCGCTTGAACATGGGCTGCTAAACTATAAAAAATATGCAGTTGTTTAGCAATATTGAATTTCGCAATATTTATCAAAAGTCAACTGCCTCAAAGCAAATGCTTATAAATGAAATAAATAGAACAAGCTTTTGCAGCAAGTGTAATAAACCGTTTATTTATCAGGCAAAGCCTTGTTTAGCAAACTATGAAAGAAGGGGATGGTCCACACAAATATCAAAACACCTGATATATTGAAGATCATGTGCGCATTGGCAACAGCTCGCTCGATTGGTGCATTTCTACTTATTATAGAAACCAATTCAACAAATGGTGAAAATAAAATTAAACCGAAAAGAATGGACAATAAGTTAAATGTAAGATGGAAAAGACCTGTTTTAATTGCCGCTCTGCTACCTTTAATGGTTGCCAGTAACGTGTCGCTGCATGTGCCTAATTCGGCTCCAAGCATCACAGCTATTCCACCTGCTAAGCTTATCAAACCTTTTTTGGAAAGTATGATAGCCATACCCACAGTAGCTGAAGAAGATTGAATTATTAATGTCACGATTGCACCTACCATAGCACCAATCACAGGGTTGTCGGTCTTTTTGAGCCATTCAGTAAAGAATGCTTCATCTCTAAGTGGTTCAACCGCGTTTTCCATGGTAAAAAGACCAAAGAAAAGAACACCAAAATAGAGGATGATTTTTCCGGTATTGTTGATGCGTTCAGATTTTGAAATTAACAGCAATACAAATCCGATAAGTAAAAGTACAGGAGAGTATTTGCCTATATCCATAGCGATGATTTGACTGCTGATGGTGGTGCCAATATTTGCACCCAGCACTATACCCATAGCCTGCTTAAAGGAAAGTATTTTTGAATTGACCAATACGATGGTAATGATAATGACAGCTGATGAAGAATCTAATAGTGTAGTAACAATCAAACCAACTATTACACTGCTAAATGTATTGGAAGTGAATTTTAGTATCCAATTATTGGCTTTAGCACCAATTGCTGCTTGGATGCTATCTGATAAGCTATTTACAGCGAAAAGGAAAAGAACCAATCCTGCTAGTATCGATAAAATTACCTCGGTCATCTAAATATTGAAAGCATGCAAAGTATGCCTCCATTTAATTTAGTGTTTTAACAACCAGTTAATTAATTGTTATATCTTTCTGTAATTGATTTCTGTCAATGGTTAACGTGCAACACTCTTTATGTCAATACTACTATGATTACTCCGCCACTACACCTTTATAACTAAGCGTAAGCTGGGTCGCCTTTAAACCGTTTTTAAACACAAATGATTCTTTGACGGTAAACTTTCTTTCGTCATCTAGGTAAAAAATATACTCACTTGTGCGTTTGTCTTTTTTGCCATCAACTTCGCACCTGTATATCACCATTACTTTTATCGAGCCCGATTTGGTTGAACTTCTTCTAGAGTTAAATGATTCTACCTTAAATGTGGCATCTATTGTAATTCTCTGATTTTTAAAAATGTAGTTTCCTTTGTTTCTACTTCCATCTTTTAGGTACACATCATATGGTTTTCCAATCAGAGTGTCGGCAGGCTTTTCCACAACTAAAATATCACTTAATTTTAGTACAGCATATTCAGCTTGTGCAAAGGTGGTAAATGGTAATATTACAAAAAGATAGATTAGTTGTTTCATATACTAGTGAATTATTTATATTGCAATGTAAACAAATTTATTAACATGAAAAACAATTTTAGCTACATCGCACTAGGTGCGCTTTTTACTTTGGGTTTGTTCAGCATTTGGGCATTTAAACCTGCTGCTACAAATGATGCAGTTGTTTATGAGTATAAACAATTTTCTACCATTGAATCCATCATTTCCGGAGGTATTGGTAGGTCAAGAATTTTATCTACTGACGTAAGTGGAACTGTGGTAGAAAAAGAGCTTATGAACTTTTACAGTTTGGTAGGTATTAACTTTAGCAATATTGCCAATAACGACAAACTCATTGTTGATAAGGTAAATGAATATAGCACTAATGGTTGGGAATTATATCAAGTTACTACTGGGTCAAGCACAAGCCAAAGCAATGGAAATACAAGCTCGGGTATTTTTATCACGCGCTACCTTTTTAGAAAAGCAAAATAATGATAGGAGTGGTATTGTTTTTGGAATAACCCAAACCATATTACCTCTTTTTAGTTTAATAATTAATAAGCCTGAATTTGATTCGGGCTTTTTTTATTTACTTTTTCTTGGTTGTAAATGGCAACATAATCATCAAAGTGAAGCTATACCATAAATGCCTTGCCTCAATTTTTTATGAGCCATGTGCAGCGTTTATTTCATCAATATTTTTTGAGTGAGTTTAATCATTGTCTTAAATGAAATGTCGGGGTGTGCTACCTGATTTACTGTTCCTACAATAAATATATTTTCTTTTGGGCTGTAATATGCTAAAGCCCCTGAAAGTCCTGAGTGACCTATGAAGTAAGGAACTACACCCGTTGGATTAAATAACCAAGGAAGTTTGAATAAGTGAATGCCGATCCCTGATTTCATTGGAAAAAAAATACGATTCCATTCTTGTAATTCATTGATGTATTCAATTGGGAATATCTTTCCGGTAAAAAAGGCTTCAATAAAAATAAGCATATCGGCTGAAGTTGAAACCATTCCACCGTCTGCCCCAAAAGAGGTCATTGCTTGGGGTATGTATAGTTCGTTGCCCTTGTAATAAAGTGTCTTTGGTATTTTATCTGTTGCGTCTTGATACAAGTAGGTTTTTGTCAAGCCGAGCGGATGAGTGATAAATTGTTTACAGTTTTCAGAGTAGGGTTTATGTGTTATGGCCTCTATTATTTTTCCTAAAAGTTGAAAATTGGCATCTGAATAATTTGCTTTATTTTTTGCTCCTGGTACAAAAATAGGGGACATTTT
>JBIINH010000211.1:0-2969 GCA_044337585.1 Bacteroidia bacterium | reverse complement strand
TGCAGCTTGAGCCAAAGAACATCAGTTTTTTTACGCCATGCACATAACTCTGGTGAATGACGTTGTTCTGCATCATCAGGTTTTCGTGAAGGAACTGCGCACGGTAAGTGTTATTAGCTACAATGCCGCCTACTTTTGCCGCTGCCAAAAAAACATAATCGGGTTTTTCACTTGCAAAAAAATCAGCAACAGCTTGTTGGTTTGTCAAATCAAGTTCTGATGAGCTTTTGCCGATAAGGTTTGTGAATCCTTCACTCTGCAGCTTGCGATACATTGCAGAGCCAACCATGCCACGATATCCTGCAACAAATATTTTATCCTGCTTATTCACTCTTTATTATTCGTGTTGATTTAAAATCTTGTAACCACTTTGTTTTAGAAAATGTTGACGTTGCATCAGCTTGAGGTCGCTTAACATCATATCGCGTACCAAGGCCGGTAAATCGAATTTAGGTTTCCATCCTAGTTTTTCCTGAGCTTTGGTTGGGTCTCCTATCAGCAAATCTACTTCGGTTGGGCGGTAGTAGCGTGGGTCAACAGCCACAACGGTGTCTCCAATTTTTAATGGGGTTGTCCCAATTTCAAGTGATGTGAGTTTAGCGCTATCAATAGCAGCTACTTTTCCTGTTTCGTTTTCACCTTCACCTTCAAAAGCAAGTGTAATTCCTACCTCGGCAAATGCCATACTAACAAAGTCGCGTACCGAAGTGGTTTTGCCCGTTGCAATCACATAATCCTCGGCTTGGTCTTGTTGCAATATCAGCCACATGGCTTCCACATAGTCTTTGGCATGACCCCAGTCACGCTGGGCATTCATGTTTCCAAGAAACAATTTGTCCTGCATACCCAACACTATTTTGCTGGCCGCGCGGGTTATTTTGCGGGTTACAAATGTTTCACCGCGTATCGGGCTTTCGTGGTTAAATAAGATGCCATTGCAGGCATACATATCGTATGCTTCGCGGTAATTAACAGTAATCCAGTAAGCATATAATTTGGCTACGGCATACGGTGAACGTGGATAAAATGGAGTGGTTTCACTTTGCGGAACAGCCTGCACCAAGCCATATAATTCGCTGGTTGATGCCTGATATACACGGGTTTTTTTCTCCAGTTTGCAAATACGCAAAGCTTCAAGAATACGAAGCGTTCCAATACCATCTGCATTGGCGGTGTATTCCGGTGTTTCAAAACTCACGTGCACATGGCTCATGGCAGCCAGGTTATATATTTCATCAGGTTGTGTTTCCTGAATAATGCGAATTAGGTTGGTACTGTCTGTGAGGTCACCGTAGTGCAGTTTCAGGCGCACATTTTTTTCATGTGGGTCTTGATATAGGTGGTCAATACGGTCGGTATTGAACAAGCTGCTTCTGCGTTTAATGCCATGCACATAATACCCTTTGCCAAGCAAAAATTCAGCAAGGTAGGCACCATCTTGTCCTGTAATTCCGGTGATAAGAGCTACTTTCATTTAAAATATGGTTAGAAATGAGATGCAAGAATACACAAATTTAATGGGACAATAAAAGCCAATATGTTGCTGTTGGCAGATTAGCGTATTCCTTTATATTTGCCCATCACAGATGAGTTCGAAGCCGCTTATATCCATAATTACTGTTTGTTATCAAGCAGAGAAGCTGTTAGATGAAACATTGCAAAGCGCCATGCAACAAACTTTTCAGGATTTTGAGTTGGTGATTATTGATGGTAATTCAATAGACAATACGGTTGAAATTGCCAAGAAATTTGCTTCTAAAACAGGTACACTCATCAGTGAAATGGATAAAGGTATTTATGATGCAATGAACAAAGGGGTGATGCATGCCAAAGGGGAGTGGATTTACTTTTTAAATGCCGGGGATCGTTTTTACAGTAATACGGTACTTGAACAGCTGTTTACAAAGCCCATTCCTGAAAAGGTTGGACTAATTTATGGCAAAGTACAAACCATCAACGAACCTACCGGAGTGGATTATGTGGCAGGTGAAGCGGTAACAATTAAAGACTTTTACAATCGATACCCCATCAACCATCAGGCAACGTTTACACGCAAATCAGCATTTGTGCAATTAGGTGCTTATGATATTTCTTATAAGCTGGCGGCAGATACCGAATGGTTTGTAAGGATATTTACATCTACAGATTTTGATACGCTGTTTGTGGATGAAATCGTTTCCTATTATGACATTCAGGGGGCATCCTACCACAAACGCATGCAAGGCTATCGTGAGTACCTGCGTTTTTCATCAAGTCACTTTCCATTTCTTATTGTATTAAAAAATTACCTGATGTATCCTGTTATCTGGCTCAAGGTAAAACTTATTCGTATGCTCACGGGCACAAAGCTTTTTGCTTGGTACCGTGAACTAAAATTCAAGAAACCTCTTCGCGTTTATTAAGATTGTAATCTAACATGTCAAATATTCTACCCCACAAATTCCGTTTTTTTTATCATTCACTGAAGCATGAAAAATTTAGCTTGCTTGATGTAGGCGCTGGTAGTGGTAGTCCCACAAAAACCAAAAGCTATTTTCCACGGTGTGAGTATCATGGTATTGATCGGGGTAATTACCGCAATGATGATGCCGATTTCAAAGCGATGGATGCTTTTTATGAAATGGACCTCACAGAACTGAAGTTTGATATAATACCCGACAATTATTTTGATGTCATCATCATGTCGCATGTGATTGAACATTTGCAAAATGGCGATAAGGTGATGGAAGGCTTATTGAAAAAGCTGAAAAGCGGAGGAAAGATATACATAGAATATCCTGGGCTAAAAAGTACAAAATAGCCCAGCATGCGTGATACGCTCAATTTTTATGATGACGACACGCATGTTAGAATTTATTCGGTAAAGGAAGTAAGTTCTTTGCTTGAAAAAGGTGAATGCAACATTATTAAATCAGGCACCAGGCGCTATTGGCCATTCATTGTGTTGCTGCCCATCAGCTTTGTTCAGC
>JBIINH010000210.1:0-2999 GCA_044337585.1 Bacteroidia bacterium | reverse complement strand
CAAATCATTTGTCGTATTAGATGAGATTGCCCCTCGTAAGACACTATATGAAGTATTTACTTCATCTACATGCCCTCCTTGTTTGCCTGGTAATCAAGTTTTGGATAATGTATTGGTTAATAATAAAAATGAATATACAGTAATCAAGTACCAATATAATTTCCCTGGAGCAGGTGATCCATATTATACTACAGAAGCTCAGGCGCGTGGAACTTACTATGGTGGGATTAACAGTGTACCACGTATGCAAATAGATGGTCAGTGGAATAGTAATCCAAATTCGTTTACTCAAGCATTGCACAATCAATATAATAATATGCCTGCATTTGTAATTATTAATGCAACACAAACTGTTAATGCAGCAGCTAAATCTATTGCTGTAAATATCTCAGTTCGTCCTTTGGTAGCTTTAACCAAAACATATACCCTACGTACAGCAATTGTAGAAAGAAGAACAACACAAAATATTAAAAACAACGGTGAGACTCAATTTAAATGGGTAATGAAACGCTTGCTTCCTAGTGTTGGTGGCGAAATATTGACATTAAATAATACCAATATCACCCAAACATTTACACATGATTTCACATTCCCTGGAAATTTTAGACTTCCAAACAGTGCTCAAGATCCAATCAATCTTTCAACTGAACATAGTGTTGAAGAATTTGATGACTTAATTGGTGTGGTATTCGTACAAGACGACCAAACTAAAGAAGTACTTCAGTCAGAGTGGTCATCAGTAGCACCTATCTCAGGTGTACGTGAGCAAGAATTGAAAGAACTTGGAGCAACGATTTATCCTAATCCTGCTAAAGCTAATTTCAATATTAAATTAGAAACTTCATCAACTGGTGTAGTTACTATTTTTGACCTTAGCGGCAAAGTAGTAATGACAAAAGAAATCAGTGGTATCGAAAACAATATCGATTGCAGCACACTAAAGAATGGTCTTTATATGGTAGAGATTGTTGTTGACGGACAAAAAGCTGTGAAGAAATTGAATATCGTTCAGTAATTTTTTCTTTGTAAATAGAATTTCAAAAAAAACCACCTCGATTGAGGTGGTTTTTTTTATGTTGTTTATGTCTACTTGTTCAATTCCGTAAATACTTTATCCGCTTTAAACTTCTTTGCCTCTTTGCCTTTTCTAATAATTTTTACCTTAACGATATAATCACCCTGTTGTATGGCATTTACCACATCTTGTCCGGTAACTACAAAACCAAAAATGGTGTGCTTATTATTTAACCAAGGCGTTTCTTTGTGTGTAATAAAAAACTGACTGCCGTTGGTCGCAGGTCCTGCATTGGCCATAGCTAAAATGCCGGGTCCTGTAAATTTAAATTCTTCAACAAATTCATCCTTAAAACGGTATCCGGGTCCACCTGTTCCGTTGCCTAAAGGATCTCCACCCTGAATCATAAAGTTAGGAATCACCCGGTGAAATTTCAAACTGTCATAATATGGAGTGCCCATTGGTTTGGCATCATTCTTAATTTTTCCTTCTGATAAACCCACAAAATTTGCCACCGTTAAGGGTGTTTTTTCCGGTGTAAGTTTAATCAGGATGATTCCTTTAGATGTGGTGAGTTCGGCATACAATCCATTTTCCATTTTTTGTTTTTTGGGCTTTTGAGCAGAAGTTTGCATCGCAGCCATCGCCAACAGGCAAATGATCATGATTCTTTTCATATTTGTTTTTAATAATTTCTGCAAATAAACAGAATTTGGCTTACCAAGCAGGAGCCTTAGCCAAATGGTGATAATTTTACAGTTTGACTATCAATGAATAATTATTTTGAGATTGAACTAAAGCAATTGATGAATAAATTAGCGCTCGTTATTAAAAATATACACTGCCTTGAAATACAACGGGAATATTAAATCAAAGCTACCAAAAACAGGTACCACCATTTTTAGTGTAATGAGTGCTTTGGCCAATGAGCATCATGCCATAAATCTGGCACAGGGTTTTCCTGATTTTTCTTGCTCGCCCAAATTGGTTGATTTGGTGCATCACTACATGAAAAAAGGATTCAACCAATACGCTCCAATGCAAGGTGTGATGGGGTTGCGTGAAAAGATAGCCATCAAAACGCAGGAATTGTATTCTGCTGTCTACAATCCCGAAACGGAAATAACAATAACTCCCGGAGGTACACATGCCTTGTATGCTGCCATATCAGCATTTATAAGCGAAGGCGATGAAGTAGTGGTAATTGAGCCTTGCTACGATTCATACGTGCCGGCTATTCAAATTAATGGAGGCAGGGCAGTGTTTACCGAATTAAAATTTCCTGATTACAAAGTAGATTGGAATGAGGTAAAAAAACTCATCAACTACAAAACCAAAATGATCATCATCAATACTCCGCACAACCCAAGTGGTACCACACTTAATGCGCAGGATATGATGAAGCTGGAAAAGATGCTTAAAAACACCGAAATCATTGTATTGAGTGATGAAGTGTACGAGCATATTATTTTTGACGGACTAGAACACCAAAGTGTATCAAGGTTTCCGGGACTTGCCGAAAGAAGCATCATTGTTTCTTCTTTTGGCAAAACATATCACACCACAGGATGGAAAATGGGTTATGTGTTGGCTCCTGAAAACTTAACAGCTGAATTTAGAAAAGTGCATCAGTTTATCTGCTTTAGCGCAAACACACCCGTGCAATATGCCATTTCCGATTACATGAGTGATAAAGAAGCATATATTCAACTCTCATCCTTTTATCAGGAGAAAAGAGACTATTTTCAAAAACTAATGAAGGGCTCAAAATTTAAAATATTGCCTTGCGAAGGCTCTTATTTTCAATTGTTGGGATATCAGAAAATAACGCAGGAAAAAGATACAGAATTTGCTGAAAGGCTAACCAAAGAATTTAAGGTCGCATCCATACCAACATCTGTATTTTATCACAAGCGCACCGATAATCATGTATTGCGCTTTTGTTTTGCCAAAGAAAATGATACCTTGGAAAAAGCGGCAGAAA
>JBIINH010000072.1:0-10640 GCA_044337585.1 Bacteroidia bacterium | reverse complement strand
CAAAGTGTTTAATACTGATTGTGGTAAAATTGCAATCAATGTTTGTTATGATATAGAATTTCCTGAAATGGCTCGGGTTGCTTGCCAAAAGGGAGCAAAAATAATTTTTGTGCCTTTTTCTACTGATGAAAAACACGGCTACTTAAGAGTGAAACTATGCGCACAAGCACGTGCCGTAGAAAATCAAATTTTTGTGGCTACAGCAGGTACCATTGGCAATATCCCATCAGTAGAAAATATGGACATTAATTATGCTCAATCGGGTATTTACACTCCAAGTGACTTTGCTTTTCCACCTGATGCGGTTGCAGGCGAGTGCAGCACCAATATTGAAACAGTAGTAATTGCAGACCTTGACCTTGCAGATATTGAGCGTGCAAGAAATACAGGTACAGTACTTAATTGGAAAGACCGCAGGCTAGATATGTACGAAGTAATGGAAAAATAACCGTAGGAATGATTGCTATGCTGGAGAAAAATTTTTGGTCACAATCCATACTCCTGCTATAGTAAACAAGACTCCGATTAGCATATCAAATGTAAGCGACTCGCTTAAAAATAGGTATCCTAAAAATACTGCTACCATTGTATTGATATATGCATAAGTAGAAACAATGGCTGACGGAAGTCTTTTAAGAATATACATATAACAACCATAGCTTAAAATAGAACCGATAACTATTAAGTAAACAATGGCAATAATTGCATCTTGATTAGGGTGCATTTGGTTCCATTCTCCAAGTAAACTTCCAGTAATTAACAACATAAACCCACCAGTTAACATTTGTAGTCCAGCTCCATAAAGTGGATGTATTTTTACATGACTACGCTTAGCCAAAATACTACCCAATGCCCAAGCAATATTCGCAATAAATACAAATAGGATTCCTAGCGCATAGTTTACATTTCCCAATTCGCCTGTTTTATTCCTAAAAATCATCACTTGTGCGATGAAACAAACGCCAAACCCAACAGCAACTTTCCAATTGATTACTTCCCTTTGTTTTCCAAAAGCACTTATTACTACCATCCAAATTGGGGTAAGCGCACACACAATTGCAGCCAAACCACTAGGGACATAACGTACTGCCCATGAAACCAAACCATTTCCTAACAATAACATTAAAAATCCCGTCCCAGTAAAATGCTTTAAATCTGATAATGAAGGTTTTTGATATCCGCGTAATAAAAAATAACCCACAATGATTAAACCAGCAACACTTTGTCTTATACCAGCCATTAAAAATGGAGGCATTGTCTCCACACCAATGCGTATAGCAAAAAATGTGGTCCCCCAAAAAATGGCAACTGCAGCAAAAGCAAGCCACGCCTTTAATGATTCTGAAATCAATGGATTACGCAAAGTGATTATCTAATTGTTGCAACAAAGAAGTAAAATATTGAGCACTCTTTTGTAATCGGCTGCCATACCAACTAAACATTTCTCCATCTACTAACAAAATGCATGCATTCGGAAGTTGCAACTGTAATTCTGCTATGTGTTTTTCGCTAAAGGGATAAGGTTCTGAAGAAAGTAAAACAATTTCTGCTCCACTGGCATTTAATTCATTTAAATGTACTTCTGGATACCTAGCATCTGATTGGCTAAACACATTCACCAAATTTATTCGCTGCATCATGTCATCAATAAAGGTATTGGAAGCTGCAACCATCCATGGGTTTCTCCAAATAAAATATGCGGCTCTTTTGGGATTATGGGCAATAATGTTTTGAAACGAAAAGTAAATTTGCAGTGCCAAAGAATTGGCTTTTGCTTCGGTATCTGTAATCTGACCCACTCGTTTAATCATTTCAAATGAGTCGTCTAGATTTTTGATATCACTCATCCAAACCGGAAACTCTTTCATTAGTTCCTCTATCTGTTTTTGCTCATTTTCTTCCTTATTGCCAATAATTAAGTCCGGTTGTAGGTCTCTTATTTTTTCTACATTTATTTTTTTAGTCCCACCTATTCGAGGTTTAACTGCGTGCATTTCTGAAGGATGAATACAAAATAGGGTTTGACCTACTACCCTATCTTCTAGGCCTAAATCATACAATAATTCGGTTTGTGAAGGCACCAATGAAATGATGCGTTGAGGTGGAAATGGAATACCCACTTCCCTGTTCATCATGTCGGTAAAAATGCGAATTGGCATATATAATTGATGATAGTGTTTGAGATGCGGGCAAAATTATTTTTATTTGTTACAATACACTAAACAAAAATGGAAACAGAAAACACAACAAGCAGCAATAAAATTCTAATTAATTACTCATTAAGATGGGGAGCCATCATGGGTATGACTATTCTAATCATTCAGCTATTGGTTTACTTATTTAGCAAATCTTCTATTGTTTCAGTTGCTTATGGGTCATTTAACCTCATTTTGCAAATCGCAATGATGGTACTTGCTGTTTATTTATTTCGTAAAAATACGAACAATGGACTCCTCAGTTTCTCAGAAGGAGTAACAGTAGTGATGTTGGTATTTGCAGGCAGTGCTTTAATTAATATGGTATTTCAATATATGTTGTATAATATCATCGATCCTGAATTGTCTACATACATCTATGAACGTACTGTAGAAATGACAACAAGCATGATGGAGAAATTCAATGCTCCTGATGAAGACATTGAGAAAGCCTTAGAAAAAATAAATCCTGAAGATTTGAAACTTACTCCAAAACGCCTAGCCACCAATTACTTTTTTTCATTGTTGTTTGGCTTATTCTTTGCCGTTATTATTGCAGCTATATTTCGCAAAAAACCTCAGATTGATCAAATTTCCTAATGAGCAACACACAAATATCTGTTATCATACCGCTTTATAATGAAGACGAGTCGTTACCTGAATTGTCTGATTGGATAATAAGGGTAATGCAAGAGCATAATTATACTTACGAAGTAATATTTATTGATGACGGAAGCACTGATAAATCATGGGAAGTAATTAATCAAATACGCCAAAAATCATCGTACTTTAAAGGAATCCGATTCCGTAGAAATTATGGAAAATCGGCTGCGCTTAATGTAGGTTTTCATGCGTGTGTGGGTGATGTGGTTATTACAATGGATGCTGATTTACAAGACAGTCCGGATGAAATACCAGAACTATACAATTTAATTGCAAAAGAAGGATATGATTTGGTTTCGGGATGGAAACGCAAAAGATATGATCCAATCACAAAAACGATTCCTACAAAACTATTCAATTGGGCTACACGCAAAATGAGCGGTTTAGAGTTGCATGATTTTAACTGTGGCCTTAAATCTTATCACAAAGATGTTGTAAAGAATATAGAAGTGTATAACGAAATGCATCGTTATATACCGGTGATTGCCAAATGGGCAGGATATTATAAAATTATAGAAAAAGAAGTGCAACATCGTGCACGCAAATATGGTACTACCAAATTTGGACTCGAGCGGTTTGTAAATGGTTTTCTTGATTTACTTACCATTTTCTTTGTTTCAAAATTCGGTAAAAAACCAATGCATTTTTTTGGTGTCTTGGGTACCATTTCATTTTTTATTGGATTTTTAATCACCAGCATATTATTGGGCGAAAAAATTTATAATTCATTCAATATGGTTGAACAACGAGGTGTGACAGAACAGCCTTTGTTCTACCTTGCACTCGTTTTACTTATTGTAGGAGTTCAATTGTTTACTGCTGGATTTATTGGTGAAATGATTTCACGTAATGCAACAGAACGAAATATATACGGCATTAAAGATAAAACCGGATTTTAACTCGTGGCAAAAATTCTTATTGTTGGCCCCGCTCATCCGCTACGTGGCGGATTGGCTACATTCAATGAAAGGTTAGCGCTTAGTTTTAAAGAACAAGGGCACGAATGTGATATCCTTAGTTTCTCGCTTCAGTATCCATCCATCCTATTCCCTGGAAAATCACAATTCTCTGTTGATGCTGCACCACAAAATATTAAAATATTTAGCAACATCAATTCTATTAATCCAATTAATTGGCTATTAGTGGGTAATAAAATAGCTAAGGCAAAATATGACATAGTAATCTTTAGATATTGGCTCAGCTTTATGGCTCCTGCATTTGGCACCATTGCTCGTAGAATAAAAACGAACGGACACAGCTGCATTATAGCGATTACGGACAACCTAATTCCACATGAGAAACGATTTTTTGATAATAGTCTAACACGTTATTTCATTAATACTTGTGATGGATTTTTAACCATGTCAGAAGCGGTAAAACAACAGCTAATTAGTTGGAATGTAAAAAAACCAATTATGTATACTCCTCACCCAATGTATGACATGTTTGGTGCAGGCATAGAAAAAAATGAAGCCAAAATTAAACTCGGACTAGAAACCAATTGCAACTATTTGTTATTCTTTGGATTTATAAGAAGATATAAAGGTTTGCATCTATTGCTTGATGCATTACATGATGAGCGCATACGCAACCGAAATTTAAAAGTAATTATTGCTGGAGAGTTTTATGAAGATGCGAAACCTTATCTCAATCAAATTGCGCAATTGAATTTGCAAGATCGTGTTGAGTTGCGAAATGAATTTATCCCCAATAGCGAAGTTGCTACCTATTTTAGTGCAGCTGATGCTGTAATTCAGCCATACACTGATGCCACACAAAGCGGTGTAACACAAATTGCATATTATTATAATAAACCCATGATTGTAACCAATGTAGGTGGCTTGGCAGAGTTAGTACCTCATGAAAAAGTGGGCCTTGTATGTGATGTGAGTGCTACTTCTATAGCCTCAGCAATTGCCCGATTCTTTGATGAAAAAATGGAAGTTACGATGCAAAAAAATGCAGCAATTGAAAAACAAAAATTTACTTGGAGCACCCTTACCAACTGTATACTAAAACTTGCCAATTGAATGCTATAAATCCCATAAAAATTTGCCACTTTGCAAGTGTACATACCACTAATGATACACGTGTTTTTTATCGCGAATGCCGCTCGCTTGCTAAATTGTATGATGTTACACTTATCGGAATTGGAAATTTCACCGGGCAAAAAGATGGAGTCAACATTATCGGTATTCCAAAACCAAAAAGCCGTATTCATAGGTTAGTATTTACCACCTTTATTGTATTCTTTAAAGCCTTGAAAATAAATGCCCGTGTGTATCATATTCATGATGCGGAGTTACTTCCTTTTGGCATCATGCTTTCGCTGCTGGGCAAAAAAGTAATTTATGATATTCATGAAAATACCTACCAAGATATTCGTCATAAACCTTGGATTCCTGGTCCGATAAAATGGGTAATCTCTCGTAGTTATAAATTACTAGAATGTATTTCATCCTATTTTATGCATTTCATCATCGTAGCTGCAAAGCCTGAGTTGACAGCACAATTTTGCAAAAGAAAGTACACAATTATTCAAAACTTTGCTGATACGGATGAACTAAAACCTTTCCGTATTGCATCAAGAAGTAGTATTTCTGAAAATACACTTATATACATGGGAACTATTCAAGATATGTACTATAATTTTAATGTATTGGCTGATGCCATTGCGATATTGTTAAACCAAAATATTTCAATAAAATTACATGTAGTGGGTTATGCCAAAAACTATCTTGAAAAAGAGTGGCAGTTGCATCCGCAATATTCAATTTTAAAGGATTACATTCATTTTACGGGGCACCAAAGCCCTGTATATGCATATGAAATATCACAACAATGCAAGATGGCCATTTGCCTCAAAAATCAACCTGAAAATATTTTGGTTTCGCATGAACGAAAATTCTTTGAGTATATGGCCTTAGGCCTTCCATTTATCTGTTGCGATTCGCAAATTTACAAAGAAGCTTTACATACATTCAATTGTGGCATGGCTGTAAACCTCAAAGATGCAAATAGTATTGCACAAGCAATAAAGCAAATGCTTTACGAAGCTAAACTGCTAGACACTATGGCAACAGAAGCTATTAATGCATCTGAGAAAATGTATAATTGGCATTCACAAGAAAAAATCTTACTTGAGTTGTATCAGCGAATGATAAATTAGCTCTATTCTATTTATGCATTTCAGCATAGTATTGATAGAAGTATGGAATGGTTTCAATGCCTTTTAGGTAATTGAAAATACCATAATGTTCGTTTGGTGAGTGCAGCGCATCACTATCCAGACCAAAGCCCATCAATACCGATTTTAAACCCAGTTCTTTTTCAAATAGTGCCACAATTGGAATACTTCCTCCGCCACGTGTAGGAACAGGCTTTTTGCCAAAAGTAGTTTCCATGGCTCTTGCAGCAGCAAGGTATGCAGGCGAATCGGTTGGTGTAACTACAGGCTCGCCTCCGTGGTGCGGACGAACTTCTACCTTCACTCCTGCCGGTGCTATGCTTTCGAAATGTTTCTTAAATAGTTCCGTTATTTTATCGCTGTTTTGGTTAGGCACCAGTCGCATCGATATTTTGGCAAATGCTTTTGACGGCAAGACCGTTTTAGCACCTTCACCAATATAACCGCCCCATATTCCATTCACATCTAATGTAGGACGAATACCGGTACGCTCCAGTGTATTGTAACCTTTCTCGCCACGAACATCAGCAATATCAAGGTCTTTTTTATAGGCATCCAAATCAAATGGAGCTTTATTCAATTCAGTTCTTTCTTCGGCAGTAAGTTCAAGCACATCGTTATAAAATCCGGGTATAGTAATGTGGTTGTTTTCATCGTGCATGGATGCTATCATTTTTGCCAGAATATTGATGGGATTGGCTACTGCTCCACCATATACACCTGAGTGCAAATCGCGGTTAGGACCGGTTACTTCCACTTCAACATAACTCAATCCTCGCAGGCCGGTATCAATCGATGGAATATCATGTGCAATCATGGATGTATCCGAAATCAAAACCACATCGGCCTTCAAGCGTTCTTTGTTAGCCACCACAAATTTGCCCAGGTTATTGCTTCCCACTTCTTCTTCACCTTCAATCATAAATTTGATATTGCAGGCCAATTTGTTGTGTTGCATCATGTATTCAAAAGCCTTTACATGCATATACATCTGCCCTTTGTCATCGCAGGCACCACGGGCAAATATGGCGCCTTCAGGATGCACAGCTGTTTTTCGTATAGTTGGCTCGAAAGGTGGGGTTTCCCACAACTCTAGCGGCACGGCAGGCTGTACATCATAATGACCGTAAACAAGCACGGTGGGTAATGATGGATCAATGATTTTTTCGCCATACACAATGGGGTATCCGGCAGTTGGGCACACTTCTACTTTATCGGCTCCGGCTGCTATCAGTTTATCTTTTACAAATTCTGCCGTCCGCAATACGTCAGCAGCATAAGTAGGATCAGCACTGATGGAAGGCATACGTAGAATTTCAAATAATTCATCTAAAAAACGTTGCTTATTCGATTCGATGTAACTTTTTATATCACTCATGTGTCGTAGATTTTTTATGTGTGCGAATGTAATTTAATTGAATGCGAAAAAAAACGGTACTTATTCAATACATAACTTAAGTCGGTATATTTTTCCGTTTACCTCCACGTTTATCAGATAGATGCCTTGCGTCAAAGATTCCGTATTTACAGGCTGTCCAAAAGTAATTTGCTGAATGAGCATCTGCTTACCTGACATCGAGTATATCGAAACGTAAACTGATTCATTTTGTAAATACTTGAGTCCGTTTATATATACCACCTTTTTTGCCGGATTTGGATAAGCAGTTAATTGTGGCAATGAAGCCTGCTGTTTGTTAATGGCAGTAGGAAAACACATACGCGATGCATTAAAAATCTTCTGCAACGAATCAACAGGTTCAGATGCTGCCGATGCACGAAACTTTACCGAGATACGAAACGATGGCTGAATAAATGTATCAGTTGGTACTGCTACTTTTACAAATGCAAAAAGAGATGAGGTACCATATTGGGCACAGCGGGTATCTGCACCCACCTCATTGGCACCTTGCAGTGCAGCCATCAGTTTGCAGGCAAGGTCGCCTTCGGCCCTCAAAAAACGTGCCTCCATCGAATCGAGCACACCCTGACCAGAAAGGATATTGCCCTGAATGGCATAATTACGTCCCAAAATATGGTTTTTATAATCGAAGCAACTGGCGCCTGTAAACGCAGCCGTTCGCGGTTTGCCTTTTACCAAAGCAGCTATACCATATTGCCTGGTTTCAGGTGTTCCTTCAGCATCGTTCGCTATTAGGTAATTGATAATTTGCTGTGGTGTATCGCCTGCCAACAACCGCACACGGGCATTTTGCTGATTTAGTGCATTGTAAAACGACTGCGTATTGATGGCACCTACACCCGGAAAAAGCTCGCCCAGAAAATCGGTTTCGAGTGACGGAAAGTTAAACATATCTACACACGATGCGCCTGCACTGCCCACCTCCCCTGTAATGCTGTCAACCGCAACAATGGAAAATGTATCCTGCGCAAAAACATTATGACTCATGGCAGTAAATACAATGCCAATTGCTATAAAAACTCTTTTTTTCATATGATTCAATTTACATTCAAATAAACATTTTTGACACCAATAACACCAGTATATACTTCGTCTTACTAGCTTATTTTAAAATTATGGTGAAGTATGATACATCATGCTTATAAAAAAAATCACTGTGCATTAGTTGACGATAACAAATTGCCAAAAAAATGTTAATTGCGCTGTTCACTATTTAAGACAATAATAACATGGGAAAAATATTAATCATTGATGATGAGAAAACCATTCGCACAACGCTTAAAGAAATACTTGAGTACGAAGGTTACCAAGTTGACGAAGCTGCAGACGGACTTAGCGGACTTGAAAAGCTCGAAAATGAAGATTATGAAGCCGTTTTGTGCGATATCAAGATGCCGAAAATGGATGGCATTGAAGTACTAACAAGGGCAGCTGAGATTGCTGACGACATCCCATTTATTATGATTTCGGGAAATGCAACCATCGACAATGCAGTGGACGCCACTAAAAAAGGCGCCTACGATTTTATATCAAAACCACCTGACCTTAATCGTTTACTGATCACTTTACGCAACGCAATTGACCGTAAATCAATTGTGATTGAAAACAAGGTATTGAAACGTAAAGTTGGTAAAACACGTGAAATAGTTGGCGAATCACCAGCCATCATGAATATTATAGATACCATCGAAAAAGTTGCACCAACAGACGCTCGGGTACTTATCACAGGTGAAAACGGAACAGGAAAAGAATTGGTGGCCCGTTGGATACACGAAAAAAGCAACAGGGTTAAAAGTCCGCTTGTAGAAGTAAATTGTGCAGCCATTCCTGCCGAATTAATAGAAAGCGAATTGTTTGGTCATGAAAAAGGAGCATTTACCTCTGCCATTAAACAACGCATTGGTAAATTTGAACAAGCTGATTCAGGCACGTTGTTTCTTGATGAAATTGGTGACATGAGCCTTTCTGCGCAAGCCAAAGTATTGCGTGCATTGCAAGAAAATAAAATTACCCGTGTTGGTGGTGATAAAGATATTGAAGTAAACGTGCGTGTAATTGCGGCTACCAACAAGGACTTGATGAAAGAAATTGAAAAAGGTACTTTCCGCATGGATTTATATCACCGATTAAGTGTTATTCTCATTCACGTCCCTTCACTTAATGAGCGTAAAGATGACATACCACTATTAGCAGAAAAATTTGTACGTGAAATATGTGAAGACAATGGTATCCCTCGCAAGAATATTACGCCATCAGCATTAAATGAATTGACTAAACTTACCTATACCGGAAATATTCGTGAGTTGCACAATGTGATTGAGCGCTTAATTATTTTAAGCGGACCAAGAATTACAGAAGAAGATGTGCAGCGTTTTGCAACGCCAATTAATCAAGCAAATTCTGAAAAAAATATTTTCGAACGCTACAGCACATTACAAGAATTTAAAGACCATGTAGAGAAAGTATTTATAGAAGAAAAGCTTAAGAAAAACGGATGGAATGTGGCTAAAACTGCTCAAGAAATAGATATACAGCGAAGTCACCTTTACAACAAAATTGACAAATATACCCTCAGAAGAGGCGAAATGAGTGCCGAAGCTTAACCATCAACCTGCCGCAGTTATACTATGACAGGAAACGATATTTACCGGGCAATAGAATTTTTAAAAGCGGGTGAGCTGGTTGCTATTCCAACCGAAACCGTTTATGGCTTGGCAGCAAATGCATTTAATGCAAATGCAGTAGCTAAAATTTACGAAGTGAAAAACAGGCCATTTTTTAATCCGTTGATTATTCATACTGATTCAGTAGAAAAAATGAAGGAATGGGGACTGACTATTCCAGAAAAAATGAGTCAATTAATTAACGAGTTCTCTCCGGGTCCCATTACATACGTTATTCCTACGTCAAGCCAAATTCCTGATTTGGTTACTGCCGGCACAAATGCCGTTGCCATACGTATTCCAAACCATCCGCTTACCTTATCATTACTAGCACAAATTGATTTTCCGCTGGCTGCTCCAAGTGCCAACCCAAGTGGGTTTATTTCTCCTACCAATGCGTGGCATGTAAATGAACAACTGGGAGATAAAATAGCCTATATATTAAATGGTGGTGAATGTTCTGTTGGCATTGAATCAACAATCATTTCCTTTGTTCATGAAGAACCCACGCT
>JBIINH010000209.1:0-3012 GCA_044337585.1 Bacteroidia bacterium | reverse complement strand
AAACAAGTTGGGCAATTGACTAATGGTAAATATTTCTACAAGCTATAATACAAAATGAAAACTAATAATCGGGCAATTATTGCATTACTTTTTACATGTTTTGCAATTACTAATACAAGTAATGCACAAAACAAAAATAGTACAACCAAAAACAGCAAACCTAATATCTTAGTAATTTGGGGAGATGATATAGGAACTTGGAATATAAGTTACAATAACCGAGGAATGATGGGTTATCAAACACCCAATATTGACCGAATCGCAAAAGAAGGAGTGGCATTTACCGATTATTATGCCCAGCAAAGTTGCACTGCAGGACGTGCAGCATTTATTAGTGGCTCCGTACCGGTTAGATCAGGGATGACTAAGGTTGGATTACCTGGATCGGCACAAGGTTGGCAAAAAACAGATGTTACCATGGCAACTGTTTTAAAAGGTCAAGGATATGCTACGGGTCAATTTGGAAAAAATCACCAAGGCGACAGAGATGAACATTTACCTACGCTGCATGGCTTTGATGAATTTTATGGAAGCTTATATCATTTGAATGCCGAAGAGGAGCCAGAAAATAGAGATTATCCACGTGATATGAAATTGGCAAATGGCAAAACATTTATCGAGCAATTTGGACCTCGTGGTGTATTAAAGTGTAAAGCAGATGGAAAAGGTGGTCAATCCATTGATAATACCGGACCTCTTACAAAAAAGAGAATGGAAACCATTGATGACGAAACGGTGGCTGCGGCAAAGGATTTTATTATACGTCAAAATGCTGCTGGAAAACCATTTTTTTGCTGGTGGAATGGAACTCGAATGCACTTTCGTACTCATATAAAAAAAGAGCACGAGGGAATTTCAGGACAAGATGAATACAGCGATGGAATGGTGGAGCATGATATGCACGTAGGAGAATTGTTAAAATTAATAGATGAACTGGGATTAAGTGAAAATACCATTGTCATGTATTCAACCGATAATGGTCCTCATTACAATACATGGCCTGATGCAGGAACAACACCTTTTCGTAGCGAAAAAAATTCAAATTGGGAAGGCGCTTATCGTGTTCCAACGTTTGTTCGTTGGCCGGGTCAGTTTCCTGCTGGAAGCATATTAAATGGCATTGTGTCACACGAAGATTGGCTACCAACTTTTGCTGCCATTGCAGGTGATACTAACATTAAAGAACGCCTCCTTAAAGGCACAACTATTAACGGACGCACTTACAAAAACTATATCGATGGTTATAATCAGCTTGACTATTTAAGTGGAAAAACGAAGACTTCTCCTCGTAATGAATTTTGGTATGTAAATGATGATGGCCAAATTGTAGCTGCTCGATATTTGGATTGGAAAGTTGTATTTCTTGAAAACCGAGGCGAGGCATTTGCGGTATGGCGCGAGCCCTTCACAGAATTACGTGTGCCATTATTATTCAATCTTCGAAGAGATCCCTTTGAAAAAGCACAACACAACTCTAACACTTATAATGATTGGTTTTTAGATCGACCATATGTGATAATCCCTATACAAACACTCGCTGCTAAATTTTTAATGACGATGAAAGAATATCCACCAAGCCAATCTCCTGGATCTTTCAACTTGAGTAAAATTGAAGAACAATTAAGGAAAACTCAGTAAAATATCATTATACCTAAAATCGGAAATAGGGAAGCAATTTAGCTTCCCTATTTTTCTTTTAAATGCATGCAGATGAAAATAATAAATATAATATTTCCCATCATGCTGATGGTTTTCAACGCTTGTGAGAACAGAACTCAACAAAGAGCTGATCAAAATAATACTAAAGTTGTTGAAATAAATGCTAGTGATCCTCTTCCATCCTGGAATAATGGAAATGCTAAGCAAGCCATCATCAGTTTTGTAACTGCTGTCACTAATAAAGAACACTCCGCTTATGTTAAGCCTTCTGATAGAATTGCTACATTTGATAATGATGGCACGCTATGGTCAGAGCAACCGTACTATTTTCAACTGCAATTTGCTTTGGATAGGATTAAACAAATGGCGCCTCAGCATCCGGAATGGAAGAAGAATCCCCTACTAAATGCTGCAATAAACAATGACATCTCAAAAGTATTTTCATTTGGAGAACATGGATTAATTGAACTTGTAATGACCACTCACACCGGCATCACTACCGAAGCTTTTTCAGCAACTGTAATCAATTGGATAAACACAGCAAAGCACCCAAAAACGAATAGGCTATATAAAAAAATGGTGTATCAACCCATGTTAGAACTACTAAATTATTTACGTACAAATCATTTCAAGACATATATTGTTTCTGGCGGAGGCATAGACTTTATGCGTCCTTGGACTGAAGATGTATATGGTATTCCATCAGAACAAATAATTGGTAGTTCCGGAAAAGTTAAGTTTGAATTTAGAGATGGCAAACCGGTTCTTATCAAACTTCCTGAGATAAATTTTATTGATGATAAAGATGGAAAGCCAGTTGGAATTTATCAGTTTATTGGGAAACGCCCCATTGCTGCTTTTGGCAACTCTGATGGCGATTTACAAATGCTGCAATACACCACATCAGGTAGCGGAAAAAGATTTGCTTTGTTTGTGCACCATACGGACTCCTTGCGTGAATGGGCTTATGACCGAACCTCATCTATTGGAAGATTGGATAAAGGATTGGATGAAGCACGTTCAAAAGGATGGACAATTGTTGATATGCAAAAAGATTGGAATAAGATTTTTGCTGATTAACTCATATTAAATATTTTAATTTTTCATGGCTGTGGAAGGTGTTATTGAAATCATTATAAATTCAACTCTTATATATGGCATCCTCTACACATCTACGTTTATTAGCAACACATTAAATAAAAATATTGGATAAATATTTCTCGATTAAGAACCTAATCTTCTATTTTCGTTTATGCTATCTTATAAATCATTGCTTGTAGTTTGTGGTGTTGCTGGATGGCTAGTACTCAACATATACGGATGTCAACAAACAGATAAAACAAATAAAAGCGA
>JBIINH010000208.1:0-3013 GCA_044337585.1 Bacteroidia bacterium | reverse complement strand
CCTATTGCAACAGAAGTGTGCGTATAACCACCTGCATTGATAATAATGCCTTGCACCATATGCCTGGCTTCATGCAATTTGTTGATGAGCTCTCCTTCCACATTACTTTGGTAATAATGCAATACACATTTGCCGTGAAACTGATGTACCAACTCCTGAAAATAATCTTCAAACGTGCGATTGCCATAAATTTCCGGTTCGCGCTCGCCAAGTAAGTTAAGGTTTGGACCGTTGATGATGAGGATATGCTTCATGTGGCAAAGATAGGAGAATTTGAGATGTGTTATGTGTGATATAAGATTTGAGATTGGGGTTGTGGGTTGTTAGTTTGTAAATTTTAAAAAGTGACAACGTAGAACACTTTGATTCATCATTCATCATTCAAAATTAAACATTCAACATTCTTTCAAATGCGTATTTTGCAACCATGTGGCAAAGTTACCTCAAGGGATTTTCGTCTTATTTGCAGTTGGAGCGTTCGCTGGCCAAAACCAGTATCGATGCTTACCTGCATGATATCGAAAAACTGATACAGTTTTTGCAATCCAAAAACGTGCAGCCACAACCACAAGATATAACCACAGCCCAGCTACGCGAATTTATTCGTTGGGTAAGTGAATTGGGAATGACAGCAACAAGCCAAGCCAGAATCATATCGGGAATCAAAGCGTTTTATAAGTATTTGATTATGGAAGACCTGGTACAAAAAAACCCTGCTTCGTTGCTCGAAGCGCCCAAAACATCACGGAAACTGCCTGATGTGCTCGACACACGTGAAATTGATTTGATGCTGGCACAGATTGACCGCAGCAAACCCGAAGGCGAACGCAACCGCACCATGATTGAAACCATGTTTAGCTGCGGACTACGCGTGAGCGAAACCGTAAACCTATGCATTTCTGATATCTCCTTTAAAGAAGAGTTTGTGAAAGTGACGGGCAAAGGCAACAAAGAAAGACTTGTGCCGATAAGCCAAGTAGCGCTAGATGCGTTGGAAAATTATATCCGACATGTAAGGGTTCATATTGAACCTGCATCGGGCAATCACGATATCGTATTTTTAAATAAACGCGGTACTAGGTTATCGCGTGTAATGGTTTTTTATATCATGAAAGATCTGGCTAAAAAAGCCGGTATCAAAAAAAGTATTTCGCCACATACCTTGCGCCACTCATTTGCCACCTCATTGGTTGAGGCCGGTGCCGACCTTCGTGCCGTGCAGCAAATGCTGGGACATGAAAGCATTACCACCACCGAAATTTATACGCATATCGACCGTTCTTACCTAAAGGATTTAATCACGCAGTTTCATCCGAGGAGTTGAGTGTGGGATTTAAAGGTTACAAAGCCTGCATTGAGCAGGTAAATTAGAAAGATTTTATAAACGCTTTTTCTTCTTACCACATATTTCTTTCATCTCCCAATTTAGCTTTATTTGTATATGACTTCATTTAAAAAACTCACGCTCACCGATTGCCTTATGCTCATTATGGGCAGTATGATTGGCTCGGGTATTTTTATTGTGCCGGCAGTAATGAGCCGTGAGTTGCAGGATCCCGGTTTGCTGTTGGCTGCCTGGGGAGCTACAGCCATACTTACTTTTCTGGCAGCATTATGCTACGGTGAGTTGGCTGCCCTGATGCCAAAAGCGGGCGGACAATACATTTACCTGAAAGAGGCATATAATCCCATGGTTGGCTTTTTGTATGGCTGGACTTTTTTTACGGTGATACAAACGGGAACCATTGCTGCCGTTGCGGTGGCGTTTGCAAAATTTACCGGTGTATTTATTCCTTCCATCAGCGACCAAAATATATTGTTCGAAGCAGGACCGTTAAAATTTCATACCGTTCAGCTACTGGCTATTGTTGCCATCTGGCTGCTTACATTGTTTAATTTTCGCAGTGTAAAAAACGGAGCCTTACTTCAAAACATCTTTACCTTCACCAAAATTGGCGCCATTGTTTTTTTGGTTCTGGCCGGTGTATGGTATTTGTTTACACACGATACTCAACCGGTTGCTTACCATTTCTCAAACACCTACAGCGGGTTCGATTTCTGGGGCATTTTTGCAGTGGCATTGGTGGGTTCTATTTTCTCGGCCGATGCTTGGAACAATGTAACATTTACCGGTGGCGAAATTGAACATCCCAAACGCAACCTGCCGCTTTCGCTGCTGCTGGGCACAGGAAGTGTGCTGCTGCTGTATTTCATTATCAATATCATTTACTTACAAATTCTTCCGTTCGATGCCATCCAACATGCCGAGTCGGACCGCGTAGGCACGCTTTTAGTAAAAACGATATTTGGCGAAGCCGGATTATACCTCATGGCACTGCTCATCATGATTTCAACTTTTGGTTGCATGAATGGGCTTATTCTTTCAGGAGGACGGGTTTATTATGCCATGGCCAAAGACAACCTGTTTTTGCCTGCTGCGCAAAAACTGAATAAACACCATTCGCCACAATTTGCTTTACTTATTCAGGCTGTGTGGACCAGCCTGCTCACCCTTAGCGGATCATACAGCGAGTTGCTCGATTATGTGGTATTTGCGGTGCTGCTGTTTTATATTTTTACGGTTGGTGGTGTTATTTTGCTACGTATCAAGTGGCCAAATGCGGAGCGTGCCTACAAAGTGTTTGCCTATCCGGTATTGCCCGTTTTGTATATTGCAGCAGCTTCGTTTATCTGCATTTGCCTGCTCATTTACAAACCCGAATTTAGCTTTAGAGGTCTTGGCATTGTGCTAATGGGTATTCCGGTTTTTATATTGATACGATTAAAAAAGAGTGCTTATTCAAACACCTGATTGTGTAATTTGTTAAAACCGTATGATACAAAAAATAACTTTTTTGTTGCTGCTTTGCTTACTATATAATTCTACATATGCTCAGCAAAATGACAGCACTTTACATAGCCTTTTCAGCGTAGGTGCTTCATACCACCGCGGGTTTATTTTTGCCCACAGTACCGATGTGCAGAATACGGCAGGCTCTTATCCCTGGGGCAT
>JBIINH010000071.1:0-10742 GCA_044337585.1 Bacteroidia bacterium | reverse complement strand
AATATATTCCTAAAAAGTCTCTCGCAAATAAGTAATAAAACACTTGTCTAGATATATATCTAAAGTCGATTTTTATATACATTATATTTGCAGATAGATAGATACTGAGATGACAATTGGAAAAATTTGAATGCTATTGTGAGTGTGTTCAGTTTTATTTGAGCATATTTGCTAAAGTTACAGCTAAATTTTCTGGTCTATTTGCAGGCGGAAAACAAAACCTTAATTTAGCAAAGTGAAACTAACACTAGTACCACCTATTTTTAAAGATATAAAAGACCTGATCGCAAAAGAGAATTGCGAGGCCTATATAGTTGGAGGTTATGTTAGAGACTTGCTACTAAACAGGCCTTCAAAAGATATTGATATTGTTGTGGTAGGAGATGGGATTGAACTAGCCAAAAAGTTTGCAGCCCAAGCAAATGAAGTTTCTGACTTTGCCTATTTTAAGACATTTGGTACTGCAATGGTAAAAACAATGGGATGGGAAGTAGAATTTGTTGGTGCACGAAAAGAATCTTATTCACCTGACTCAAGAAAGCCATCAGTAACAATTGGCAGCATTAAAGACGATCAAAACCGAAGGGATTTTACCATCAATGCCCTTGCTGTATCATTAATGCCACGTAATTATGGCGAACTTATTGACCCTTTCGGAGGCTTAGCCGATTTAGAAAATAAACGCATTCGCACACCGCTTGACCCCGATATCACTTTTAGCGATGATCCATTGAGGATGATGCGGGGTATCCGTTTTTCAACGCAACTTGGCTTCGAAATTTTACCCGAAACATTTGATGCAATAAAACGAAATGCCAATCGAATCAAAATAATTTCAACCGAGCGAATAAATGACGAGTTAAATAAAATTTTGCTTTCACCAAAGCCTTCAATAGGATTTAATTTATTATTTGATACAGGTTTACTCGAAATAATATTTCCTGAATTAGCTGCAATGCATGGAGTATCTGTACAAGAAGGCAAAGCCCATAAAGATAATTTTTACCATACACTAATGGTTGTAGACAACCTCTCAAGCGAATCGGATGATTTGTGGACAAGGTGGGCTGCATTATTGCATGATATAGGAAAGCCTTCAACCAAACGATTTGTTGCAAAAGAAGGCGGTTGGACATTTCATGGGCATGAAGATAAAGGCGCTCGCATGGTTCCAAAAATATTTGGCAAATTGAAATTGCCATTAAATGAAAAAATGAAAAGGGTACAGAAACTTGTAGCTTTGCACCACCGTCCTAAAGTGTTAGCAGAAGAAGGTGTTACTGATTCAGCTATCAGGCGATTGGTCGTAGATGCCGGAGATGAACTTGACGATCTTTTCACAATTTGCCGTGCAGACATTACTACCCAAAATAAATTTAAACTTGAGCGGTACCTTAAAAACTTGGAACAAGTTAGGCAACTAGTTGAAGATGTAACAGAACGTGACCGCTTGCGCAATTGGCAACCTCCGATTGATGGAGAACATATTATGAAAGCATTTGGTATTGGTCCTTCCAAAGAAATAGGTTTGATTAAAGCAGAAATAAGAGAGGCAATTTTAGATGGTAAAATTTCAAATAATTATGAAGCTGCCTACCAATTGATGATTGATTGTGGAATGCGATTAGGGCTAAATAAAGTCTAATGTTTTTTTAAATTTGTTTTTAAAATATCAATTCTTGGAAAAAATATTACGTCTAATTGTTCAATTTGTTATTTTCATTTTTTGCTTCAACCAAGCAATGGCACAAGACCCTATTCTTATAGGTAGAATAGATGCAGAAGAAACAGTTATCACTATTGATACCTCTAAAATTGCCAAAGCCATGAAACGCACATTTTCAGATGGTACCATAGTAGATTCAATGTATATAGAGTCTGAAAAGGGAGTGCACTATTTAGTAGGATGGGGATGGAAGAGTGGGTATCGTAAAATAATTGCTGTTCAATTGGTATATAATATGAGTACACGCACATTTTCAATTGTGCATGGTATGGGACATGTTACTTGTGCATCAGCCGCCTGCAACAATTGCAAGCCTTTAAAGGAAAATGGAATAATCATTGCATGTCATTGTGTAGAGAAACAAACTGTGAGCAATCAATGCAATTTTACAAGGGTGGCACATAGCTTGTTCTATAATAACTTGAGTCATTTTTATAAAGTTGACCAAAGCCGTTAAGTCCTTTTTTTTTAATTTACAGAACTAGAAGCTATTTTGCCAGCAATGCAATTCTTGTATCCTCAGTTTTTATTTGCCCTATTCGCACTTACCATTCCGGTTATCATTCATCTTTTCCATTTTAGGAAATATAAAAAAGCTGTATTCAGTGATATCAGATTTCTAAAAATATTACAAGAACAAACCAAATCAAATCGCAGGCTCAAGGATTTATTGATTTTACTTTGTCGCCTATTGGCATTTGCCGGATTGGTATTTGCATTTGCACAACCCTTTGTTTTATCAGACAATAGCAGCCGAAATCATGCCAACCTTGCTGTTTCAATATTCATAGATAACTCAATCAGCATGCAGGCAATTGGTGAAAGCGGCCCACTGTTTGAAGAAGCCAAATTAAAAACTGTAGCATTATTGGAAGCGTTACCTGAAGGTACACAAATACATTTACTATCGCATAATAAGTCTTTTGGCAACAACTGGTCGCTTTCTGTAAAAGAAGCCATTAGTCATATTGGTGCTTTAGAAACAGTTAAAATAAACCGTACCTCGGAGCAAATACATGCCATTCAAAAAAGTTGGTTTGATAAATATCCCTCAGCAGATCATCAAGTGTATTGGATAAGTGATTTTCAAAAAGCCTCTCATCAAAACTTTTTATCGGTATTTAATGATACTTCCTATATCTACAAGTTCATTCCCTTATCATCAGCCGAGGTATCCAATATTGCCATTGACTCAGCTTGGATAGAAGCTCCATTCATTTCAGTTGGCGAGAAAGTAACCTTGATTGTTAAAATTCATAATTATGCCAACAGAGTTATTGCCGATTTGCCAGTTAACTTATCGGTGAATGGGACAAAAAAAGGAATGATGGTTGCCTCAATTCCAGCACAATCAAGTACTACATTATCGTTCGATTTTTTACCCGAGAAAGTTTTTAATTCTTGCAAAGTTGAATTGACAGATTACCCGGTTTCGTTTGACGATGTATTTTATGTTCAACTTACAGCATCTGATAAGCATAAAGTAATGTGTATTAATGGAGCTTCTGCAAATAGATACCTTGATGCGTTGCTAGAGCAAAATGAAAAAGTGGATTACACAAAACTCAACGAATTGACCATGGATTTTGATGCCATTGGCTCACAATCTGCAATTATCTTGAATGAGCTTAAAAGCTATTCATCAGGGCTTACACAAATGTTGGTTCAATATGTAGAATTGGGTGGAAGTATATTTATCATTCCCCCAACAGATGAAAAGTATATCGCTGGGTTGAATAATTTCTTGAAACAATTTAACAATGTTCAATACGCTGAGAAACAACAGTTGGCGCTACGTGTTACGGAAGTAGATTTACGAAATCCAATATTTGAAGGTGTATTTGTCAAAATACCACGTAATGCAGATATGCCATTCGTGAGCCACTACTATCGACCACAATTCAGTGCTATTTATAATGGTTCGGCTTTGTTGAAGTTGAACAATGGCGATGCACTTATTTGGCAAAACAATTTAGGCAAAGGCAAGGTGTACACCTTGTTTCAGCCAATAGATGAGAGATGGGGCAATCTCTCCTCACATGCTTTGTTTGTGCCACTGATAATCAATTTTTCGAGAGGCGTGACAGTAAAACAGAAATTGTATTATACAACAGGAGCTAATTTGTTTCTTAATTTAAATTCAAATGTTAAGATGACGGGTGACAAAACAATTTTATTAAAATCGGGCAAAGAAGAATTTGTCGCACCTGTAAGTTTAATTAATTCGACTTACCGCGTTTCATTAGATAAAGATTGGATGCCCGAAGGTTTTTACAACCTTTTATATACAGGAACCAAATCTCTAATTGATGTTGCCGCATTTAACAGTAGCAGAGATGAATCAGACCCTAGTTTATTTGATAAAGATGAACTTAATGAGCTTATAAATCAGCTTTCAAAAGGTTCAAAGGTATATAGCCAAGAGTCGGAGTTGTTGAAATATGAATTACAACGTGAGCAAAATGGAACACCTTATTGGCGCTTATTTGTCATCATAGCAGTATTAGCGCTCTTTGCTGAAATGGCAATAATTAAATTTCTTAAATAGTTTTATTGATTGACTGAGAGTATTTGCCAATTAATATGGCTATGACAATCGAAATATAAATTTGACCAGTTAAGGCTGTTAATTTACTAAATACCCTTGCTAAATCTGTCATCGGAATAATATCGCCATATCCAACAGTGGTATATGTAATAACTACATAATATGAATTTAAAGAAGCCAAATATAGTGAGGAGGTCAATGGATTTCCCGCAAGAAAAAATGCATTTGGATCAAAAAACTGAATAGCACTCATAATAAAAGTGAGGGCAATACAAAGTAATAAATAACCTGAAATAGCTTCAAGCAAAACTTCTACGCCAGAACCTTTTATCATCATCTGTAAAACAAGTTTAACTGAAATCCAGGCAAAGAAAATAACAGTGAGTATATCTTGAAAAATGATTAAATAATCAAAATCAAAAAACAAGCTTATGCTACGTGTGATTAGCAAAAATAAAGCAACAATAAAGTATCTGTTATTTTTACTTTCTATCAAATAAGCACTAACTAAAATCAATGATATAATACCTATTCGGTAGCTTGACTTTTCAATGTGATCAGGAAATACAGGGATAACAAATAGAATAATCATGCTGATAATCAACTGTAATAATGTTGTTATCCTAAAGTGCCCAATTTTCTTATCTCTATCAGTAGGCATGCTTTAAAGCAAATGATTAGCAAGATTGGCAAGTTCACTTCGTTCGCCTTTTTCAAGTGTAATATGTGCGTATAATGGATTGTCACGCACCCTATCAATAAGGTAAGAAAGTCCGTTAGATTGTGAATCAAGATAAGGAGTATCAATCTGGAAAATATCACCTGTGAAGATGATTTTTGTTCCTTCACCTGCACGTGTAATGATGGTTTTTACCTCTAGTGGTGTAAGGTTTTGTGCTTCATCAATAATAAATATAATATTTGATAAACTTCTTCCACGGATATAGGCCAACGGTGAAACCATTAATTTTTCCTGATTCACCATATCAGTAATCTTTTGGTATTCCTTATCTGTTTCTTTCCATTGGTTTTGAATCAACTTCAAGTTGTCCCAAAGTGGTTCCATATATGGATTAATTTTTGATTTGATATCGCCTGGTAGGAATCCAATATCTTTATTGCTTAGAGGAATAATTGGGCGTGCAAGGTAAATTTGTCTGAAATTTTGCCTTTGTTCCAATGCAGCAGCCAATGCAAGCAATGTTTTTCCGGTACCTGCAATACCTTGAATGGTTACCAGTTGTACATTAGGATTCAATACTGCATGCATAGCAAATGATTGCTCTGCATTGCGAGGCTTTATACCATGCGCACTTTTTTTGTCAATGCGTTCTATGCTTTCGTTTAGCGGATTGAAATAACACAATACTGATGCTTTGCTGCTTTTAAGCAGGTAATAATGGTTTGCAAAAGGCTTTTCATTAAACAACAAATCATAAGATATATGTCCTGTTGCATACAAGCGGTCAATTATGGTTTGCTTTACATTTTCAATTATTGTCTTTCCTGTATGTAAGGTGTCAAGGTTTTTAATTTTTCCCGTTTCGTAATCTTCAGCAAGCAGCTGTAGTGATTTTGCTTTAAGTCTCAAGTTCACATCCTTGGTTACCAAAATAACTTTGCGTCCAGGGTTTTCTTCGCGCATGGCCAATGCAGCATTTAAGATGCGGTGGTCTGCTTTTCGTTCACCAAAAACCCTTTCCGCATCAACTGATGCTTTCTCAATCATGATTACCTTGAATTTACCTCTTCCTCTTCCATTGATGGGTATCCAATCGTTTAACGTGTATTCTCCCGATAGTTTATCTAGAAATCGAATAAATTCTCTTGCTTCAAAATTGATGGTATCATTTCCTTTTTTAAAATTATCCAATTCTTCCAAAACTGTAATTGGAATAGCGACATCATGTTCTTGAAAATTTTTAATTGCATTGTGGTCGTATAGGATAACACTTGTATCAAGTACGAATATTTTTCTTTCAATCTTCTTTGCCATTTTATCTGAGTTTGTAGGTAAGTAGCGTTATTTATATAAACACAATTAAGATAGTCACAGATTAACTTATTGATAAAAGTTGTAAACACCCTGTGATTTACTTTTGTAAGTCAGTATTTATAGCACTTTGGCAGAATTGTGCTAGAGTTTTATTTACTTTGTTTCATGCGTTTTAAACTCGATTTTCAGTTTGGTAGTTCCTTACAAATTTCCATACAAGATGCAATGCTTGCTTTGGGTTCTTGTTTTGCCGAAGAAGTAGGTCTTAAGCTACGCAACGATCTATTTGATATCACCATCAATCCGCATGGTATACTTTTTAATCCGTTGAGCATCGCCAATGTTTTGCAAGTGTATGCTCAAAATCAAGATGAAAAATTGATATATGAATACAATGGGCGCGTAGTATCCTTGCTCCATCATGGCTCGTTTGCAGCGTCATCAACTGCATTACTACAAAATCAATTAACTGATGCATCATATATTGGCATTAAAGCATTTCAGCGAAGTAATATAATTATGTTTACTTGGGGGTCGGCTTGGGTATATCAATGGAATGAAACAGGACAAGTGGTTGGGAATTGCCACAAATTACCTTCATCTTTATTTACCAAGCGTTTGCTCACGGTTGCTGAAATTGTGCAGGCCTACACTCCAATTCTTAGTAAATTACTTAATGAAGGTAAACAGGTAGTTTTTACTATTAGTCCTGTGAGATATATGCGCGATGGATTGCATGAAAATAATTTGAGCAAAAGTGTGTTGATGATTGCTTTGCATGAGTTGCAAAAACTTTTTGCTTCCATTCATTATTTTCCAGCATATGAAATTGTAACAGATGAGTTGCGTGATTACCGTTTTTTTAAACAAGACTTAGTGCACCCCAATGAACTTGCTATATCTTATGTTTACGAAAAATTTGAAGCAAATTGTTTGAGTGAGCAAACTAAATCTATAATTAAAGAAATAAGGCAGTATGCAACTATGCTAAACCATACCATACATCATGAAGGTACGGATGATGCGCTTATTTTTAAACAAAAACTCGAAGCTTCAAAGTTTACGTTGCAGGCTAAATATCCTTTTCTCACAAATAGACTTTAGGCTTTTATTAAAAATTCGTAACGTACTGCGTTCCAAATTGAGAAAGCGCCATAAAAAGCCGGCATATTTTTGCAAATTCAGTATCACTTTTTATCCGCTGTAAGCACAAAAAAAAGCGAACCCTTTTGGAGTTCGCTTCTAAAATTATAATAAAAACTTAACTAGTTACTTCCTTGTGTTTCGTATGCCTCAATAGGTAAGCAAGAGCATACCAGGTTTCTGTCACCATAAGTGTTATTTACACGGCCAACAGTTGGCCAAAATTTGGCATTTTTTACATAAGGTAAAGGATAAGCTGCTTGCTGACGGGTGTATTTGTGGTTCCATTCATCAGCCGTAATTACATGTGCGGTGTGTGGTGCGTTTTTCAATACATTATCTGCTTTATCAGCTGCACCGGTAATAATGGCTTCCACTTCTTCCTTGATGGCAATCATGGCATCACAAAAGCGGTCTAATTCTGCTTTGGCTTCACTTTCTGTTGGTTCTACCATGATGGTTCCTGCTACAGGGAAACTCATGGTAGGGGCATGGAAGCCATAATCCATCAAGCGTTTTGCGATGTCTTCAGCTTCTACTCCGCTTGCGTTTTTAAATACACGCGTGTCCAAAATCATTTCGTGTGCGCAACGGCCATTGCTTCCTGTATAAAGAATTTGGTAGTGTTTTTCCAAACGAGCTTTGATGTAGTTGGCGTTTAGAATTGCGTATTTGGTTGCTTGTTCCAATCCTTCCGTTCCCATCAAGCGAATATATGCATATGAGATGAGTAGGATGGAAGCGCTACCCCAAGGTGCTGCACTTACTGCAGTCATTGCGTGGCTACCTGCGTTCATATCGACCACCGGATGACCTGGTAAGAAAGGAATCAAATGATTTGCAACACCAATTGGTCCCATGCCGGGGCCACCGCCACCGTGAGGTATGCAAAATGTTTTATGTAAATTCAAGTGACACACATCTGCACCAATATTTGCCGGACTAGTCAATCCAACCTGTGCATTCATATTGGCCCCATCCATATATACCTGCCCACCATACTTGTGAATCATGTCGCAAATTTCAATAATGCGTTCTTCAAATACACCATATGTAGAAGGGTAGGTCACCATCAAACAAGCAAGGTTGTCTTTATGTAATTCGGCTTTTTCGCGCAAGTCATCAATATCTACATAGCCATTGTCAAGTGTTTTGGTTACAACCACTTTCATACCAGCCATTGTTGCACTAGCCGGGTTGGTTCCGTGTGCCGATGATGGAATAAGTGCAATATTGCGATGGCCTTGGCCAATTGATTTTAAGTATTCGCGAATCACCATCAAACCTGCATATTCTCCCGATGCTCCTGAATTTGGTTGTAAACTCATACCCGGAAATCCTGTTACTTGTTTGAGGTAATCTGAAAGTTCTTCAAATATTTGGGTGTAGCCAGTAGCTTGGTTGCGAGGGATAAATGGATGAAGTTGGCCAAATCCTGGCATGGTTACCGGAATCATTTCGGCAGTAGCATTAAGTTTCATGGTGCACGAACCCAATGCAATCATCGAGTGGCAAAGCGATAAATCTTTTGATTCTAAATACTTGATATAACGCAACATTTCATGCTCACTGTGGTGTGAGTTGAAAATAGGATGCGTCATAAAATCACTTCTACGGACACAAACTGATGGTACATTCAACGTAGTCGTATCTGGGTTTTTTAAAGTTGATGATTTTTCTGTAAGTGCCGCAACCAATGCATTTACGTCATTGATGGTGTGCGTTTCATCAAGTGAAATACCAATGTGCTTGTCATCTACCTTGCGAATATTGATTTCTGCTTTTACGCAATCCGCCAAAGCTTTATCCGCTGATGGTACTTCAACCAATAATGTGTCGAAATAATGTTTGTTTTTTTGTTTCAATCCATTTGCATGTAATGCATCGCTCAATTCATTAGCAAGTCCGTGAATGCGCGAAGCAATACCTTTCAACCCTTTTGGTCCGTGATACACGCCATACATACTAGCCATAATAGACAATAAAACTTGTGCAGTACATATATTTGAGGTTGCTTTTTCTCTTTTGATGTGTTGCTCGCGGGTTTGCAATGCCATACGCAATGCACTGTTGCCTTGTGCATCTATTGAAACACCAATCAAGCGACCCGGCATTTGTCTTTTGTATGCATCTTTTGTAGCAAAATATCCTGCATGTGGACCTCCGTATCCCATTGGAACACCAAAACGCTGAGCACAGCCCAATACGGCATCCGCACCCCACTCGCCCGGAGGCGTTAACAGCGTTAAACTCAACAAATCGGCTGCCACGGCAACCATTACTTTTTTCTCGATGGCTTTTGCCATGAAATGGGAGTAGTCAATAATTTCGCCATTGCCAGCCGGGTATTGCAACAGGGCCCCGAAATAAGTTTCGTCTAACTCTACAGAATTGTGGTCGCCTATTACCAGTTCTACGCCTATTGGTTCGGTACGGGTTTTTAACACGTCAATTGTTTGTGGGAAGCAAAGCTCTGAAACAAAAAATTTGGTAGCTGTTTCATTTTTGCTTTCAGCATGAAACATATGCATAGCTTCGGCAGCAGCAGTTGCTTCATCCAACAAACTTGCATTGGCTATTTCCATTCCGGTGAGGTCAATAATCATGGTTTGATAATTGAGCAATGCTTCAAGGCGTCCTTGCGCTATTTCTGCTTGATAAGGAGTGTAAGCAGTATACCAACCTGGGTTCTCGAAAATATTTCGTAATATCACATTTGGTGTGTGGGTGCCGTAATATCCAGATCCAATAAAGTTTTTGTATATCTTATTTTTACTTGAAATCTCACTGAGCATGTTTAATAGTTCAGCTTCGGTTTGTGGTTCAGGCAACCTCATTCGTTCTTTTAATCGAATATGTGACGGAATTGTTTCGTCAATTAATTGGTCAATACTCTTTACACCAATTGTACTAAGCATTGACTGGGTGTCGTTTGCCATTGGTGAAATGTGGCGTTTAATAAATTCGTCACGGTGGTTTGATGAAATATTCATAAAATTTCTAACAGTTATTAGATGTATAAATGCTTGGGCGAAATTAAAGTTTTATTTGTCTAAAAAAAGATGATATTTTTTTTGAAAAACCATGCAGATTATCAGGCCATAACATCATTAATTTTGGGGTAAATCATTTTGCAATTGTTTCATTAGCAGCCCAAATATAATGAGAACTGTAGATATGTTTTAAGCTGCTTTATTTTTGTAAAACTGAAAAAAATGACACTAAATACCCACCATTGAGATATTCAATGTCATTGTATAATGATTTAAATTAAGTGTTAACCGATTAGTATATATCTAAACTGACTCATCAATTTAGTTTGCAGATTC
>JBIINH010000026.1:0-18631 GCA_044337585.1 Bacteroidia bacterium | reverse complement strand
TATCCCAAAACTTACCTGCCAAAATTGTTGGTGCACCTTAAATGCAAATCCTGAATTAAAATGAATAACCTGATAGGCCGGTGGTGGAGGCATGTAATCACTTCCCGGTGTATACCTTTTTTGCTCGGCTACGTGGGTAAAATTGATAGTAGCAAATAACTGATGCATAAATGCAACCTTTGCTTTTTGATAACCAATGTTTATTCGCAACCTGTTTGCAGGCATAAAAATAAGCGGGGTACCGTTGCTCACATCTTGGGCATACAAATAAGAATATGCCAATGCTGCCTGAAAATCATTCCTTATTTTTCTGCTTACCGTCACATCAGCTCCTGTTAAGTTGGCATTGGTTTGTTTGAAATTTAGCAACGGGAATGCCCCCCTTATGGTTAAAATCGGAACCGAATCCGGAAGTTGATAAATAAATTGGTACATATAGTTGTTGTATGCACTCAACTCTACATTCCATTTATCGGTTTTGATGTTCCATGCAATATCAAACAAATATGATTGTTCCGGTTTGAGTTCAGCATTTCCTTTCTCATATGTTGCCAAAGAAATATGCACCCCATCACTATACAGCTCATTAATTGAAGGGGCTCGCCAACCTGATGAGGCATTCAGCACCAGGCTTTGTTTGGCCGATAGTTTTCTAACGTATGTAACCATCCCTGTTGGCATCAAAAACTCCATCACTTGATCAATTTTTCTGAACCTGTCAGTGTGGGTTACATGTTGCCTTTTATAGTCCATCCTCATTCCCAAATCAAGCGACCAATCTGTATGCTCTCTTCTTTCCAGCGCATATACCCCGCCTGAAAATGAAGTATAGTCCGGTATGAGGTATTGCAATCCGGTTACTGAATTGTTTTGCAACATGATGTCGGCTCCGGTATGTAGATTAAATTTACGATAGGTTTGTTGGGTAAGTTTGGCTGAAAAAATCTGCGTGGCTATTCGCATATCAAAAGCCGGTAGCTGTTCAGACCTCAGTGTACGGTTATATACGGCATCGTTATCGTATTCTTTTCGTTCGTTTAACTGAAATGAATACTGAAACGCTGTTTTGAAATGCGTAAACTTTTGTTCGTGCAAAATGGATACTGTTTGATGTCTAACCTGCTGATAAGGTCGGTTGATATCATACGTAAATGGAAGAATAATTAATGGTTGCGAACTTTCAATGGCTTTTTGCAAATCAGTTACATTGCCAAGATGCGAAGCCGACATGATACCCATTCTGCTGTAAAATAAAGAATAGGTTATTTCTGTAAACGCTTGATTGCTCCAATTGTAGCGCATGGCTACTGAACCATTCGCTTCTTCCATGCCTGTATTTGATATCACATAATCGGGTGCACGGCTATCACCTGCTTTTCGCAAAGAGGATTGTAAGCGCCATTGTATTTGTTGTCTTTTTCCTTGCGTTCCCAAAAGCAACAATCCAAGTGCGCCTTGTTTGTTATTTGAAAAAGCATTCAATGACAATGCACCTTCTACACCATTGATTTGTCGGTAAGGTTTAGGAGTAACCTTTACCACACCGGCAATGGCTTCAGCCCCAAACATGACTGATGATGCTCCTTTAATTACCTCCACTTTATCAACAGCAAATGCATCAATTTCAGGAGCATGTTCTGCTCCCCACTGTTGTCCTTCCAACCTAATTTGATTAACAGACATGACCATTCGCTGACTATGCAATCCGCGAATGATGGGTTTACTAATGGCAGGACCGGTGGTCATCGCGCTTACACCATTTACTTGCATCAAAAGTTCTGTTATGTTTTGTCCTCGGTTGGCTTGCACCTCTTTTGTGTTCAGGGTATTTTTATATTGCAGGGTTGCTTGTTCTTCATTTCTTTTCCGGTGCACCACCACCTCATGCAAATGGTATGTGTTCGGACAAAGCAATACCTCTACAGCCATATTTCTACGAACCGAAATTTCGCTATGGTGCATATGATACCCTTCAGCAACCACATCAATATGATAATTGCCTTTGGGTAATGAATCAATATTCACCAAGCCCACTGATGAAGTTAGGTATGCTTTGCTTATGCCTTCGATATGAATGGATGCTCCGGTTAAGGGTTGCCCGGTAATGCTATCCAATACAGTTAACTGTATGGAATACTTTTCTGCAACAACTGCTGCACCCAGCTTTCCGCAAATCATAAAAGCCACGACAAGCATACCTATGTATGCCTTTTGCATGTTTAATAATTTAAAAAATAATTGAAAAAGAAATGGATTAGCTGTAAGCGACAATGGGCGGTCCGCGCGAGTCAGCTGAGATGCTGTAAAATCGCAACGTACATAAAAGGGGATTGAATACCAACTGCTCAGCCTCTAGAAATGCATTCGATAAATATCCGTTAGACTTGTCAAAATGTTTGGTAAATACGAATTCACAGACAAAGCAATTGGCGTGATATGCAGAAAGATGTGAAGCGTGCTCGCAATCGCTTGTAAATACATCCTGACATACGTAGCTATCCATCTCGCAGTGGTGCTCATGTGAGTGGTCACCGGAAACCATATGCTGCAAATGCGTATCGGAATCGTGCTTATGAAATACATTATACGGCAGCCATGCAATTGAAATAATTGCAAGCAGAAGCATAGAAATATATGAGCCGTATTTTCTCAAAGCGGAGCAAATTTAACAATATTTTTAAAGGTTCGGTCCCGCTTGTGTAATTTGTTTTTGACCATTCACCGAATTGCATTAACCTTGTATGGATATATTTTTAATAAATGAAAAGATATGAATTATTGAACATGCAATTGTTCATCGACAACCGAAACAGATTTAAAGCTGCTATGAAGCCTAACAGCATAGCCATATTTCATAGCAATATGATTATGCCACGCAATGGCGATGCAAGTTATGAGTTTAAACAGAACTCCGATATGTTTTGGCTAACGGGAATAGATCAAGAAGAATGTGCCGTAGTTATTTTTCCTGATTGTCCTGTTGCACAATACCGCGAAGCGTTATTTGTGAAACGCACTAGCGAACAAATTGCCGTGTGGGATGGTCATAAATATACCAAGGAAGAAGCAACAACCGTTTCAGGCATCGCCAACGTATTCTGGATGGATGAATTTGATACATTAATGCGCCCTGTAATTAATATGGCCCAAACCATTTACCTGAATACAAACGAAAATGACCGTGCCAGCAATACCGCCCCATACAAGGATTTGCTATTTGCCCGTCAAATGCGCGAGCAATATCCGCTTCATCAGTTTGAGCGTGCTGCGCCTATCATGCAACGCTTGCGATCGGTAAAACATCCACTCGAAGTTGAATACATGAAAAAGGCTCTAGAGATTTCACACAGTATGTTCAAGCGGGTACTCAAATTCGTAAAACCAGGTGTAAAAGAATATGAAGTAGAAGCCGAAGTGATTCATGAATTTGTGCGAAATGGTGCTACCGGACATTCGTTTACGCCTATTGTGGCATCGGGTAAAAATGCCTGTGTATTGCATTATGTTGACAATGCAGATGTATGCCGCGATGGCGATTTACTATTGCTGGATACCGGTGCCGATTATGGAAACTATATAAGCGATATGACACGTGTGATGCCCGTGAATGGAAAATTTACGCAACGGCAGAAAGACGTTTACAATGCGGTGTTAAAGGTAATGCGTGAAGCAAAAAAAATGCTAAAACCCGGAGTGATGCTGATGGAATACCATAAAGAAGTTGGACTAATCATGGAAAAAGAACTGGTAGACCTGAAACTCATTACATTGGATGATATTAAAAACCAAAATCCTGATTGGCCTGCTTACAAGAAGTATTTTATGCATGGTACATCACACTTTCTGGGACTTGATGTGCATGACGTGGGTATGCGCTATGAACCCATGCAAGCCGGCATGATGTATAGCTGCGAACCGGGAATTTACATTGCTGAAGAAGGCATAGGTATCAGGCTCGAAAATGAAATACTGATTACAGCAGATGGTTGCATTGATCTGATGGAACATATTCCGATTGAAGCAGAACAAATAGAAGATATCATGAACGCATAATTTCAAACCCTCAGGTTCCCTCCTGAGGGTTTAATTTTTTACATGACATCACCAAAAACAATTGTATTTAAATCCACCATCGGAAAATTTGATGGAAATCTCTGGCACTACCATATTGCGGTGCCTGTAAAATATGTACAAGATTTCCTTGAGAATAAACGAATTGTATGCACACTTAATCAGCACACCACATTTCAAGCAGCCTTGATGCCCATGGGTGATGGCAACTATTTTATAAATATCAATAAAAAGTTGCGAGAAAATCTGAAGCTCAACGAAGGCGATAAGGTGGAAGTAATGCTTGATCTCGACAACAGCGAATACGGACTGCCGATGCCTGATGAATTTGCCGAATTACTTCAACAAGATGAGGAAGGCAATCAGGTATTTCATTCACTTACACCGGGTAAACAACGCAGCTTAATTTATATTGCCGGAAATGTGAAAAACCCCGACCTGCGCATCAAGCGCGGCATTGCCATACTTGAGCACCTGAAAGCTACAGGTGGGAAAATTGATTTTAAAAAACTCAATCAATTAATGCGGGCATAAAACATAATTTACTCATTTCCTGAATCATAATATTTGTTTGCAGATTTGTAAAATAACCATACCTTTGCCGTCCCTTTAGAATTTTAAGGTGTATCGAGATACACTTTTACTTTCTAAATAGTAGTTAAAAGCGGATGTGGCGTAATTGGTAGCCGTGCCAGACTTAGGATCTGGTGCCGAGAGGCGTGGGGGTTCGAGTCCCTCCATCCGCACCAAACCAAATAAGACTAATACGTTAGTCTTATTTTTATTTAATACCATCGCGAAATGAATGTAACATTCGAAAAAAAAGACGAACTAAACGGAACGATTTCAGTAAACGTATCAGGAACTGATTATGCTCCTGAGGTTGACAAAAAACTAAAACAATACCAAAAGCAAGCAAATATTCCGGGATTTCGTCCGGGTATGGCTCCAAAATCCATGATTGAAAAAATGTATGGATCCAGTGTGCTGCTTGAAGCAATTAACACTACCGCTTCAAATGGGTTGTTTAATTACATTGAAGAAAACAAACTCAACATTCTTGGTCAACCTGTACTAACAGAGGATACCAAAATTGATGAGCTTGAAAAGGGAAAAGACTACACATTCCGTTTTGATATCGGATTAGCTCCCAATTTTACCCTTAATGTTTCACCGGCAGATGTATTTACCAAATACAATGTAACGGTTAGTGAAACAATGATTGATGAAGAAGTAGATCGCATGCGTAAACGCATGGGTACCCTTCATGATGTGGAAGTTGCCGGAGATAATGACATGGTATACGTTACCCTTGCCGAATTGGACGAAAACGGACAAACTGTTGAAGGCGGTGTAAAAACCTCAGCCACTCCTATTCTGACATCAACAATTAAAAATGATGCCATCAAAAATGAATTTATTGGTGCAACAAAAGGCAAATCATTTGATGTAAATATTTTTGATTTATTTGACAACGACACCAATGAGATTGCACATGTTTTAGGTATCAATAAACTTACGGTAAACGATATCAACAAAAATTTCAATGTGCTTGTTGAAGATATTAAAAGAAACAGCGAAGCTGAAATTAACCAAGAACTTTTTGATAAAGTATATGGTCCGGATGCTGTTGATTCAGTTGAAGCTTTCCGTGAACGCATCAAAACTGAAGTGGCCGGCTACTACAATAGCCAAACAGAACATTTGTTTGAACACGAACTGGTAGATGCTCTTGTTGCTAAACAAGCCATTACCTTACCGGATGACTTTTTGAAACGCTGGCTAATTGATCGCCACAGTGATAAATTTAATACAGACAATGTTGAGCATAACTACCAACATGAAGCAGAGTACCTTCGAAAACATTTATTTGAAGAAAAAGTACTGAGCGAAAATAATGTTCAAGTTGGTGAAGAAGAAATTAAGCAAGCTGCAATCAGCTACACTAAAAGCATGTTTGGTGCATACGGAGGAGCAAACGGATTGAGCGATGAAATGCTTTTAAGCATAGTTGAGCCATCATTGAAAAAAGAAGATTACCGTTCACGTATGATAAACCTTGCTGTTTCAAATAAGGTGAGAGAGATTGTAAAAGGAAAAATCACAATCGAAACCAAAGAAATCGACAATGATACTTTTGTGAAGATTATTACTGAGCACAATCAGAAACACCATCACAACCACGAATAGTTTAACATTAATTTACAAACTAAAGCCGACCGTTTGGTTGGCTTTTTTTATGCCCATTATTCCCGTTTTCTTTTGCTGATTTTGGTACGGTCCAATATAAATAGTAAACCAATAGTACAAAAACGATATGGAATTACTCACACGTAGTAAAATCATTGGAATGCATTAACATTGCACTATGCAATTGACCAACAGGCAATCTTTTTTAACGCATCAGGCACAAACAACTCATTTTCCCTTGGGGTTGGAATTTGCACGTGCCGAAGGTATTTACTTATATGATGCGGCAGGAAAGGCTTATCTTGATTTGATTTCGGGTATCAGTGTAAGCAGCCTCGGACATGGAAACCAAAAGGTCATTCAAGCCATCAAAAACCAAGTTGATCAACATATGCACCTGATGGTGTATGGCGAATTTATACAAGCACCTCAAACTAAACTCGCCCAAAAAATTGCATCATTATTACCTGATAATTTGAATTGCTCGTATCTGGTAAACTCCGGTGCAGAAGCGGTTGATGGCGCATTAAAACTTGCGAAACGCATTACCGGTCGCAGCAAAATTGTGGCTTGCAAACAAGCGTATCACGGCAGTACTCACGCGCCACTCAGCCTCAATAGCGAAGCTTATTTTACCGATGCGTTTCGTCCGCTATTGCCCGAAATTTATTTTGCCCAACACAACGATATTGAATCACTCAAACTGATTGATGAACATACTGCCTGTTTTATCGTTGAAGTTATTGCCTCAGAAAAAGGTTATGTGCCACTATCAACTGCATTTTTAGCTGAAGCAAGAAAACGTTGCAACGAACATTGTGCCCTGCTCATATTTGATGAAATACAAACCGGTATGGGACGCACGGGAAAAATGTTTGCCTTCGAACACCACGATATTGTTCCTGATGTATTGCTGTTGGGCAAAGCGTTGGGTGCAGGAATGCCAATCGGTGCATTTATCAGTTCACAAAAAATGATGCATACCCTTGCTGATGCACCTATTTTGGGACATATCACCACCTTTGGCGGACATCCCGTGGTTGCTGCAGCTGCATTGGCCGGTATCGAAGAACTTCAGGAAAATCAACTCATCCATTCCGTAGAGACCAAGGAGGCATTGTTCAGAAAATTACTTGTTCACCCTCTTATCCAATCTGTAAGCGGCAAAGGACTGATGCTGGCAGTAGAATTTGTATCATTTGAGTTTAATAAAACACTCATTGACCGCTGTATTGCCGATGGACTCATTACCGATTGGTTTTTGTTTGCCCCCAACAAATTGCGCCTTACACCACCGCTCATAATCAGCGAAATGGAAATAGAGAACGCATGTGAAATTTTAATTAATAATTTGAATCGCATTTCGATGTAATTAAACTTTTCATACCTTGCAATATCTAAACGATTCAAAACAATATTTTATGAAACACATAACCACCAAATTCTTTGCCCTAGTGGTATTATCAGTTGTACTGTTTACAGCCTGTAAAAAAGTAGATGAAGATAAATTAAATGACGGTGATGATTTAAAGGAGATGAGCACCGATGCTTCAGTATATTTTCAGGAAACTGAGCAGATTTTTAATGATATCAGCAATGCCATGGAAGGCTCATCCCTTGGAAAAACAGGAACTATTGATGGAGCTAATATAAATGACAGTACTTTTATTGCATTTAAACGTGTGGTGATTACCTACACCGGACCTAACCTTAGCGGAACCCGCACACGCACCGGAACTGCAACATTGCAACTTACTGAAGGTGCCAAATGGTCGGACGCAGGCGCTGTGCTAAAAATTGATTTTAACAATGTACGTGTAACCAACAATGTAAATGGAAATACCATTACTGTCAATGGAACCTATTATGCCCGCAATGTAAATGGAGGAAAAGCATTTAGCGATGCGCAAGTGGTACATAAAGTTTGGGGAAATGGCAGCACCACTTTTGGTTCGGGCGAAACCAATGCCTGGTTCTTGAACCGCGAACGCACATTTACCAATAACAGCGGGGTATTAACAATTAGCACACGTGGTGATACCACTATTGCCGGCAAACAAAATGTAATCATCTGGGGTACAAACCGCAAAGGCAAACCATTTTGGATACAAACGGATGCAGCTATCTTACTTTCAAGCCAATGTTTTGGAAAAGTAATGAGCGGACGCCAGCTATTTTCGGGTCTTAGCGCAGAATTTAGTGTAACCCATGGCGTAAAAGCAGATGGCACACCAAACGATACAGGATGCCCATTTGGTTTCAAGGTAGAGTGGAAAAACCAAAAAGGCGAAAATAAATCTGCTGTTATCAGTTATTAATTGATGTATCTTTGTGGCATTGTTATTGTAAGTAACAATAATAACTTCTTTGACGTATGGGGCTGACCGGAATTGACGGGTAGCGCAAGTGACAGGTAAGCATGTAGTGCATTGGGTGTGTTGGCACTTTAATATCAATCCCTAAACTTTCAACTGGCGAAAACAACTTCGCTATGGCTGCCTAATCAGGAAGATTACGCAAATGCCATTGTCCCGCAAGGAGCTGTTCTGTCCTCTTTGCATCAGGGGCATCATCTGACAGGGCTTTGCAACAGTGTTGCCTTTGGCTGACGCAAATACATTAAAGGATTGGATATGGTTTGGCATGCGAAGTAGCCTATCTGTATCTGAAATCAATACCTCGCTAAACGTGTAGAAAACCTGATTCCTTACTACTCCGGACCGGAGTTCGACTCTCCGCAGCTCCACCATTATTGCCCTTTTGTATCTATCATGATATGAAAGGGCTTTTTTGTTTTATGCTTCTTGGGCGTTGGAATTTAACCCACTACTCATGTAAGATTATCTCATGATGGTTTGTTCCCTGTCAGGACCCACTGAAATCACACTCATTTTTTGTCCTACTTGTTCTTCAATATATTTCATATAGGCTTTAAATGAATCCGGCAAAGCATCATACGTTCTTATCGTGGTAAGGTCTTCATGCCATCCTGCAAATTTTTTGTACTGCGGTACAATAGGTGCATCATTAAATTGAAACGGAATGTCATTCACAATTTTGCCATTGATATCATAAGCATCACAAACCGGCACATCGCCAAATCCACTAAGCACATCGCTTTTGGTACAAATTAAATCCGTCACGCCATTGAGCATGATGGCATAGCGAAGGGTAGGTAAATCAAGCCATCCGGTTCTGCGCGGACGACCGGTAGTAGCCCCAAATTCAAAACCTTGTTTACGCAATTGCTCTCCGGTTTCGTCATGCAATTCGGTAGGGAAAGGACCACTGCCTACACGTGTACAATACGCTTTAAAAATGCCATACACTTTTCTGATTTTTTGAGGAGCTACGCCCAAACCTGAACAAGCACCTCCGGTGATGGTATTGCTGGAGGTTACAAAAGGATATGTTCCAAAATCAATATCAAGCAAGGTACCTTGAGCACCTTCTGCCAATACTTTTTTTCCCTGACTTATCAGGTTATTGATAAAGTATTCTGACGACACTATTTGAAATTGTTTGATAAAGTCTATCGCTTCAAAAAATGCAGGTTCGTGTTCATTCATATTGTACGCAAATCCAAACCTGTCGAGCAAGGTTTTGTGGTGTGCAACAAGCGTATCGTATTTCTTTTTAAAATCAGCTGAAAGAATATCGCCTATGCGCAACCCTGTGCGACCGATTTTATCTTGATAAGTAGGACTTATCCCGCGCAATGTAGAGCCAATTTTATGCTCGCCTTTATTTGCTTCACTTGCTGCATCTACCAGCCTGTGTGTAGGCAATATCAAATGTGCTTTTTCCGAAATGTATAAGTTTTTGTGAGGATTGGCACCAGAAGCAATTATTTTCTCTATTTCTTTTTTCAGTGTCACCGGATCAATCACCACACCGTTGCCAATGATATTGATACAATGCTCATGAAAGATGCCTGAGGGAATTGTATTGAGCACATGTTTTTGTCCGCCAAACTCAAGCGAATGCCCTGCATTGGGACCTCCCTGAAATCTAGCAACCACATCGTATTGCGGAGTAAGCACGTCTACAATTTTTCCTTTACCTTCATCTCCCCACTGGAGTCCTAATACTACATCTATCATCTAATTATCTTTTATGTGTTTATGGTCGTTTTTTAAACTGGCAACATGTTTTTTACAATTTAAACAATTGCCTTTTGCATCGCATTGCGGATTACCAAATAAGTGCAGCGAATGGTTAGTCACTTCAAATTGCAACAAATCTCCCATTGTACTTTTAATTTGCTGGATGCGTGGGTCACAAAACTCCAAAATTTTGTTGCAAGCATTACAAATCAAATGGTCGTGCTGACGGAAACCATAACTCTTTTCATACAATGCTAGGTTCTTTCCAAACTGATGTTTTACCACCAATCCCGCATCAAGCAATAAGTCAAGTGTATTATAAACAGTAGCCCTGCTTACCCTATAGTTTCGGTTCTTCATATGCACATACAATGTTTCTACATCAAAGTGTTCTTTGTTTGAATAAATCTCATCTAAAATCGCAAATCGCTCGGGAGTTTTGCGTTGAAGATGTACTTCGAGGTAGTTTATAAATAAACGTTTTACCTCGTCTTTAATTGATGCGTTTCCTTGTTGCAATGGTGTCATAATCCGAAGGCAAATTAATACTCTGCAAGTGATTGAAAAAATAAATATGCCCACACTATATCAGACGTTTTGTCCTGATATTGAGCAAAAAAGCAAAGAAGATTTAAACAATTTGAGCCAATCTTTCAGAAAGTACACCTTTACTGCGACATATTTACTTGAAATCAGAAGTGGAACTGAAATTGAGCATTGCCCATTGATTAATTGAAATAACCAATATATGAACTTTGATAAATTTACCATTAAATCTCAGGAAGCCATTCAGCAAGCACAACAGATTGCTGCAAGTGCCAACCACCAATCTATTGAAACCGGACATTTGCTTAAAGGCCTATTGGATACCGATGAGCATGTGATTAGTTTCTTACTTAAAAAAGTAAATACAAATCCTGCACGCATCACTCAGGCATTGGATGCATTGCTAAAAAGCTATCCAAAAGTATCAGGTACCAACAGTCAGTATCTTTCTTCACAAGCCAATCAGGCTTTAATAAAAGCACAAACCTTATTAAAAGAATTCAGTGATGAATTTGTCTCTGTTGAGCATATGCTGTTGGCATTACTTGACAACAAAGACAGTGTGAGTGATATGCTGAAAGATGCAGGACTAAATGAGAAAGATTTGAAAAAAGCCATTAAGGAATTAAGAGGCGATAGCAAAGTGACTTCTCAAAGTGCCGAAGCCCAATACAATGCGTTGAACAAGTTTGCCAAAAACCTAAATGACTTGGCAGAGTCAGGGAAACTGGATCCAGTTATCGGACGAGATGAAGAGATAAGACGCGTTTTGCAAATTCTTTCGCGCAGAACAAAAAACAACCCGGTGTTGATAGGCGAACCCGGAGTAGGTAAAACAGCTATAGCTGAAGGCTTAGCTCACCGCATTGTAAGTGGTGATGTGCCCGAAAACCTAAAATCAAAACGCATTTTTTCGCTTGATATGGGCTCATTGATTGCAGGTGCAAAATATAAAGGAGAGTTTGAAGAACGATTGAAATCTGTAGTGAAAGAAGTGATTGACAGTGATGGGGAAATCGTATTGTTTATTGATGAAATACATACGTTGGTAGGTGCAGGTGGCGGTGGAGAAGGCGCTATGGATGCCGCTAATATTTTAAAACCTGCGCTTGCACGTGGCGAATTGCGAAGCATCGGGGCTACTACCCTATCCGAGTATCAGCGTTATATAGAAAAAGACAAAGCATTGGAAAGGCGTTTCCAAAAAGTGTACGTAGACGAGCCGGATACGGAAGCCGCTATTTCCATTTTACGTGGTTTAAAAGAACGGTATGAAGTACACCATAAAGTACGTATTAAAGATGAAGCCATTATCGCAGCGGTTGAACTATCACAACGTTATATCAACGATCGTTTTTTACCAGATAAAGCCATCGACTTGATTGATGAAGCCGCTTCAAAATTGAGACTTGAAATTGATTCGGTACCCGAAGCCATTGACCAATTGGATCGCAGAATCATGCAACTTGAAATTGAACGCGAAGCCATTAAGCGTGAAGGTGATGATAACAAAGTGAAATCGTTGAGTGAAGAAATTTCAAACTTGCAGGACGAAAGAAATTCGCTTAAAGCCAAATGGCAAAGTGAAAAACAAGTGGTTGATGGCATTCAAAAAACAAAAGAATCTATTGAGCTATTGAGACATGAAGCCGAACAAGCAGAGCGCAACGGAGACTTTGCGCGTGTGGCCGAAATACGTTACGGAAAAATTAAAGAAGCAGAAGCACAACTTGAGCAGTTTAAAAACCAATTGGTGGAGCAACAAGCCGATAGTGCCATGGTGAAAGAAGAAGTAGATAGTGAAGATGTAGCTGATGTTGTAAGCCGCTGGACGGGTATTCCGGTGACACGCATGCTACAAAGTGAACGCGAAAAATTAATGCACCTGGAAACTGAATTGCACCAACGTGTAGTTGGCCAACACGAAGCCATTGAGGCCATTTCAGATGCCATACGCAGAAGCCGTGCCGGACTGAGTGATGCTAAAAAACCTATTGGCTCATTTATATTTTTAGGCACTACCGGTGTGGGAAAAACAGAATTGGCAAAAGCCTTAGCCTCATTTTTATTTAACCAAGACAATGCCATGGTTCGAATTGATATGAGTGAGTATCAGGAAAAACATACAGTGAGCAGGCTTATTGGAGCCCCTCCGGGATATGTAGGATATGAAGAAGGAGGCCAATTAACAGAGGCTGTTCGCAGACGCCCTTATTCAGTCATTTTATTAGATGAAATTGAAAAAGCGCACCCTGATGTATTTAATATTTTATTGCAGGTGCTTGATGATGGAAGATTAACGGATAACAAGGGCCGTGTGGCCAATTTTAAAAATACGATTGTCATCATGACATCCAATATCGGGTCGCATATCATTCAGGAAAAACTGGAAGACTTTACCGAGTTGAATAAAGAAGATAAAATTGCTGAGGCAAAAATTAGTGTCATGGATTTGCTGAAAAGAACAATACGTCCCGAGTTTTTGAACCGAATTGATGATGTGATCATGTTTACACCTTTAAGCAGAGAAGACGTAAGACAGATTGTAGACTTACAATTTAAAGACATTCAGAAAAACCTATCGGAGCAAGAAATAAAAATTAGTGCCACAGACGAAGCCATGGATTGGCTGGCACAACTTGGCTATGATCCGCAATTTGGTGCCCGACCGCTTAAGCGTGTTATTCAAAAACGTATTTTAAATGAACTATCGAAAGAAATACTGATGGGAAATATCAAACCAAATAGTGAAATTATGATTTCGCTTAACGATAAGAATCAATTTGTGTTTACCAATTCATAACCAATGTATTTTAAAATAAAATGAGGCGCTACAAAATTATATAGCGCCTCATTTTTTATCTATCTCCTCAATAATTTTTAATGATGATGACCGCCCGGACCATGAACATGGCCATGTGAAATTTCTTCAGCTGTTGCTTCACGCACTTCCATTACCTCTACTTCAAAGTTCAATTCTTTTCCTGCTAGCGGGTGATTGGCGTCCACCGTTACGAGTTTATCATCAACGGAAGTAACTGTAACCATGAAACGATTTTCTTCGGTACCTGCTTCAAACTGCATACCCGTACTAACCATTTGCTCACCAAAAGCTTCAATTGGAACTTGTTGTATCATTTCAGGTTTGTGAACTCCATAACCTTTTTCAGGACTCACTTTTAATTTAAACTTCTCACCGGCTGCTTTACCTTCCATGCCTTCTTCCATCCCGGGAATCAGGTGGCCCAAGCCTTGAATGTAGAATAATGGATCACGGCCACTGCTTGTGTCGAGGATTGTGCCTGCATTATCCGTTAAGGTGTAATGAATGGACACTACTTTGTTTGTGCTTATTTGCATAAAAATTAATTATGGGAAACCATTCCCGTTAAAAATAAATGAATGCTCCAAATATGCAAGAAGCAAATTAAATTACCTCGATTGTTGCATTATTTTACTTTTACCAAATAAAAAACGGCCGTCTATAAAGACAGCCGCATGTATAACATTACATCAACTTTAATTTGTTTATGCTGATTGCGCTTTTAGCTTTTGGGCTGCTTCTGTAATTTTTGGAAGCACTTCAAATGCATCACCTACAATACCATAATCGGCAGCTTTGAAAAACGGTGCTTCAGGATCTTTATTGATAGCAACAATAATCTTGCTTGAACTAACTCCTGCCAGGTGCTGAATAGCTCCTGAGATGCCGATAGCAATGTATAAGTTAGGTTTGATTGTAATACCTGTTTGGCCTACGTGCTCATCATGCGACCTCCAATGCATATCGCTAACAGGTTTTGAGCATGCAGTAGCTGCACCTAAAGCGCTTGCCAAATCTTCTATCAAGCCCCAATTTTCTGGTCCCTTTAGTCCTCGTCCGCCACTCACCACAACTTCTGCCTCTGTCAACGGAATTTTTCCGGTTACACGTGAAATTTCAATTGGGTTGGTCATGAAATCTCCATCAGTTAAATCAGCATTGATAGCGATAATATTAGCCGGCTTCACATTTTCGGTTAAGTCAAATGTGTTTGGTGTAATGGCAAGTACTTTTACAGGAGTTGTAAGGTTCACTTCTGCAAATGCTTTACCTGAAAACACTCCCCTGCGTACCACGAATCCATTTTCTGTTTTTGGATAAGAAATAACCCCACTTGCAATAGCTGCTTTCAATTTTGCTGCTACACGTGGCGCAACAGATTTGCCGCTGTATGTATTTGAAATAACAACAATTGTTGATTGCTCTTGCGTTGCTATCTGCGTGATAAGCTTTGTAAATACTTCTGCAACAAACTGATTGAGTTTATCATGTTTAATACTTACAATTTTATCAGCACCGTAGGTTGCAAGATTTGCCAATTGTGTATCATCAATATTTCCAATTGAAAGTGCAACACATGAAGTGCCTGTGTGTTTAGCCAATTCGCTTCCATAACGTACTGCTTCTAATGTGGATTTTTTAAATCCGCCATCAATACTTTCTGCATATACCAGTATACTCATATTCTATTTATTATCGGTTTGTATTAAATTATTTTAGCCTCATTATGCAACATATCAATCAATTGAGAAGCTTGATCTGCAGGAATCATTTTGCAAGCACCTTTTGCCGGAGGCAGTTCAAAACCAATGGTTGCAGATGTTTTATCTGTTGTAGCGGCTTCAATTACATTTAATGGTTTGGTTCTGGCTGCCATGATTCCGCGCATGTTGGGAATACGTGGCTCGGTAAATTCTTTTTGTGCACTTACCACCAATGGTAATTTTGATGAAAGGGTTTCTTTTCCACCATCAATATCGCGCACCATCGTTGCTATGCCATTTTCAATTTCCAGTTTGGTTATCACATTTACCGAAGGCATACCTAACATTTCTCCCAGCAAACCACAAACTTGTCCTCCATTGTAATCTATTGATTCACGACCCGTCATGATCAAATCAAAATTCTGAGTTTTTGCATAATGGGCAATTTGCTCTGCCACAAAATAAGCATCGGTTGGTTCGGCATTAATACGAACCGCTTCCTGTGCGCCTATTGCTAATGCTTTACGAATAGTGGCTTCGGTATCAGACAAACCTACAGTTACGGTTGTTACGGTACCGCCAGATTTTTCGGTAATTTCTAACGCACGGGTTAGCGCTAATTCATCATACGGATTGATAATAAACTGCACCCCTTGGATGTTAAATTTCGTATTATTATCTGTAAAAGTTACTTTCGTTGTCGTGTCGGGCACGTTGCTGATGCAAACTAAAATCTTCATATCGTTTTGTTGTCTCAAAAAAGTAAGCAAAATTAGGCAAATTTTGTTTTATACCTAATATGGAAACCCGTTCAAAAAAATTACTTCAAATGCTCGTTGAACAGCCCGAAGACACCTTTCTACTATATGCACTTGCTATGGAAGAAAGGGCACTTTTGAACCATATCCAAGCAGAAAAATGGTTATTGCGTGTACTTGAAAAAGATCCTGCGCATATTGCTGCACACTTTCAGTTGGGGCAACTTTTTGTAGAAACGCAACGAAACGAGGAAGCTATATATTGGCTAGAAAAAGGCCATGCCCTTTGCTTAATGAAAAATGAACAGAAGACAGCAAGAGAAATAAGAGCGTTACTAGACGAGTTGCTATTTTAAAAAAACGCAGACTAATTGTCTGCGCTTAATTTTCTACGTAACTCAATCAAAATGGGGAAGGTCCTCTATCAGCATACTCATCGTCATCATAGTGCATATCGTTGAGTTTCGAACTTTTGGTAATCACACCTAAATTGTCAGTTAAAATACTTGGGTCAGTTAATCCGCCAGTATAGTCCGGCATGTCTTGAAATTTCGTAAACTCATGCACAAACCTAAGCCTAACTTTATCTAGCGTACCATTTCGGTGCTTGGCAATATGGAGTTCGGCCACACCATGCGATGATGAGCCATCTTCCATTTCTCCTTGTCCGTAATACTCGGGACGGTAAATAAACATTACCATATCTGCATCCTGTTCAATAGAGCCCGATTCACGCAAGTCACTCAATATAGGAACAGCGGTTGTACCCCGTTTTTCAGATGCACGGCTTAATTGAGCAAGTGCAATAACCGGTACATCTAATTCTTTTGCCAGAGCTTTTAAGGAACGTGAAATATAACTTACTTCTTGCTCACGGTTTCCGTTTTTATTTGCGCCTTCGTCTCCTCTCATAAGCTGAAGGTAATCAATAACAATCATTTCAATATTATGCTGTTCTTTCAACCTGCGGCATTTCGAGCGCAATTCCAATACGGATAATGCAGGGGTATCGTCTATAAAAATAGGAGCCTCATTCAGGGCTGCAATCTTGCTATTTAATTGTTGCCACTCATGTTCTGCAAGCGTTCCTTTTTTCAATTTTTCGCCCGGTATCTCTGCTTCTCCTGAAATCAATCGGGTTACCAATTGTTTATTGCTCATTTCAAGTGAGAAGATAGCAATAGCTCTTGGTGGAGTTCCTTTCAGAGATGCATTTCTGGCAAGGGAAAGCACCAATGCTGTTTTACCCATACCGGGACGGGCAGCAATGATAATGAGATCAGAGCGCTGAAAGCCAGAAGTGATGCGATCAAGTTGTGTAAATCCGGATGGAATTCCAGTGAGTCCACCTTCTTTATTTTTCAGTTCTTCAATATCGTGAATGGCATCTTTGATAATTACATTTACTTTTTTGTAGTCTTTCTTGATATTGCCTTGAGACAATCCAAAAAGCATTTTCTCTGCTTTATCTAATAATTCAAAAGCATCTGTAGATTCCTCGTAAGCATCTTGCTGAACTTCTGCTGAGATCCTTATCAACTCTCGTTGCATATATTTTTGTGCAACAATACGGGCATGGTATTCGATATTGGCAGCAGAGGCTACACGGTTGGTAAGCGAAGTAATATAATAGGCTCCGCCAATAATATCCAATTGGCCGCGCTTACGAAGTTCAGCGGTTACAGTCAATAAGTCTATGGGTTGTGCTGTAGAAAAGAGTGCAACCATGGCTTCATAAATCATGGTATGCGCTTCTTTATAAAAGCTTTCAGCTTTAAGAATATTTACTACGATGGTAATGGCATTTTTATCTAACATTAATCCGCCAAGCACCGCTTCTTCCATATCAACAGCCTGTGGTTGCAGGCGGCCGTTCTCCAGCAATTGTGTAAGGGTTGTATTCTTTATTTTCTTTTTTAAGGGTTCGTTCATCTGTATGTAGAAATAAATACTAGTTCGTTCGCTTGTTAATTATTTATTGATATGCGAACACCAAAATTATGTAATAAGCTGCTAAATGAAACCGAATGCATGAGATAAAAGATGTTATACACAGAAACAGTTTTTCATGTGCAATACGTGTGGGCAAGTATGCTTGAATATTTTCAACCTGCTGTCCATCAAACAAAATTTATACACATATTCTTATTTTGAATACCGATAATTTTTTTGTAAGTGTTTGATAAGGGTTAATGCATTTAAAGGGCATATTAATTTCTTAACATAGCAGGTTACATTTTTTTGATTGACTAAATAAGTACCTGATAATCTATTGCTAAAGTGTCAAATGCTTATCTGACAAGACTTCTAGCAGATAAGATAGCTAACAATCTGATAGTGAAACATAAGCACATGATTTAATTTTGTAGGATAAAATATCAGAAATTTACATTGAGATAATGCTATGGTCATAATATTTATCATTTTTGCTAC
>JBIINH010000045.1:0-14336 GCA_044337585.1 Bacteroidia bacterium | reverse complement strand
TTATACACCTTTCCGTTCTTGTGCAGCTGTTTAGTTTTATTGATATACATGCACAAACCAACTTTGCCCAAAGATCTACTGATGTGGGTCGAATCAAGTTAACCATGAGCAATGCTGGAACAATTGGCAGACCTCAAGTAAGAAGCAATGTACAAGGTGCACCTTCAATGGCATTTCCTATAAAAGGCAAAGAACATTTGTTTGAAGCAGGAATATGGATTGGCGCTTTGGTTGATGGGCAGTCATTGGTTTCTACCAGCGCAGTTGATGCTGCAAATGGTTATTCAACTGGTGGCAATGGTTTTGAATTCACCCCGATACGAATGCCAATAGAACGATCTAAATTGGTTTCTAGCCCAAACTACTCTTCAAAAGCAATCTCGCATCAAGATTTGGTATTTGAGTTTTCGGATGAGTATGTGGTGGTTCCGGGCACCAGTATCCCTATTGCCGGGCATATCAATCCACTCAAGGCTCAGTTATCACTTGAGTCCTATTCATGGAACTTTTCCTATGCTGATTTTTTTGTCATCCTCAATTATACTATTACCAATAATTCTGATAAAAAATGGGACTCTGTTTGGGTGGGCCAATGGTCGGATTTGGTGGTGAGAGATGTAGCTGTAACCCGTGATGCCGGAACAGCATTTTTTAGCAAAGGAAGAAATGGAGTTGATGATAATTTGAAAGCTATTTATGCTTGGCTGGGAGATAACAATGCGGATGATGCTAATTTTATTCAGTCTTATGGTGCCATGCAATTTTTAGGTATTGATTGGAGGGGAATGTTTTTTAATCCGAATAAACCCGACACATTTGTCAATGCTGGGTATTCAGCACCTACTGTAAACTATAATTTCTGGAATTTCAATTCGGTAAATCCTCCTTATACCACTCCTCAAAATGACCAAGAGCGGTATATTAAAATGCAAAACAGGATTGATTCAGCCACACTGCTTGGACCAACAGGCCCAACAAATGGGCAACCTGCTAACTGGATTCAATTGATTACTGCCGGAGTGATACCTGAGGTTAATCCAGGTGAGTCCTTTACCTATACAATGGCATTTTTGTGTGCACGTAAACTTTCAAAACCGGTAAGCGGAAATGCCATTGGATCAACACCAGAATCCAGAAAAGAACTAACCGAAAATATGGCAAGAGCCCGGTCAACTTATCTTGGAGAAGACATTGCAGGTGATGGTGTTTACAAACCTGAACTGGACGTAAACGGCAATGGTATCTTGGATCGATACATATTACCCGAACCACCGGCTTCACCCAAACTTAGGTTTGTGCCTTCGACCAATACTGTAGATATTTATTGGGATGCATCTTCAATTGCATCTGTCGACCCCATTACCCGCAAACAAGATTTTGAAGGATTTAAATTATACCGAACCAATATTGGAGATGACCTTGACCGTGACCTTTCCAACGACAATAACCTAATTGCTCAGTGGGACTCGGCAGGAAATAGTGTAGGCTATAATAATGGCTTTTCGGCCATTAAACTAAACGAACCTTATTATTTTGAAGGCGACACCACACCATATCCATTTAAGTATACTGTAAATAACCTTAAAAATGGTTGGCAGTATCAATTTTTGCTCACCGCATTTGATAAAGGTGACAATGTATTGGGAATCCCTCCGCTTGAATCATCATTTACTGAAAACGAATACCGCATTTTTGCCGGCTCAGTACCCCAATCTATAACAGAAAACGGGAATAATAAAATTGGGGTTTATCCCAACCCATACCGCACCACCGCTGCATGGGACGGAGGCACATCACGTACCCGTAAAATTTATTTTTATAACCTGCCTGCCAAATGCGAAATCAATATTTTTACCAATAATGGTGATTTGGTGGCTTCGTTGCAACATGAATCATCTAACTATGTAGGTGATGGTGCACAATGGTTTGACAATTATAGCAACAAAGAACGCGTGGTAATGAGTGGCGGTGAACATGCATGGGATTTGCTAAGCACAAACAAAACTGACCTAACCACAGGCGTTTACATCTTTACTGTAAAAGATTTACAAACAGGTAATACAGAAACCGGTAAATTTGCCATTATTAAATAAACGAACAACCAATAAATAAAATCATATGAGAAAACTTGTACTATTAACAACCGCACTCATCGGAAGCTGGGCCTTGCAAGCACAAAACCCCTACCCGATTATCTCAATCGATTCCATCCAATATGTGAATCCGCAGAAATTAGCCAACCCTACGGCAAATACATTACCCGATTATATTGATCCGGTGTTTAAAGACAGTTTATACAGGGATACGGTTCGTTTTGAAGGCATTGTTATTACCAATCCAAGAATATATGGCTTATCAACCAGTCGAAAAGCAGCATACATTCAACGTAAAGGCGGAGGCCCATGGAGTGGTGCATTAGTAATGTGCGAACCAGCAGGAACAGGCGCTACACTTACACAGTTAATATCAGAAACAAAATTTTACGATAATTTCTTACCAAGATTCCCAGTTCGGGTAACAGGTGTAATACGTACTTTTGCTGGTGAAACCCAAATAAACCTTATTCGTAATAATCCAATTTTTGATAACGCTGTTGAGCAAGTATCTATAATTCAAGATACACTTGTTTACAGTTCAATCAAAGCAAGTGACCTAATGACCGGTAACCCAAACACAGGCTGGGTACAACAAAAACAAACAGCTGAGCAATGGGAAGGTACATTAGTTGAAATTAAAGATGTAACTGTTTATTCTGTCCAAATTAGTGGCAACCGCACTTTCTGGAGTGTAATTGATGACCAAGGAAATGTATTAGATGTACGCGATATGTCGGCATATTTCCGCAGAGACGATAATGAAGATACCATTCCATCTATACCGAATACCTTTCAAGCTCCGCCTGTTGGTACACGTTTAGAGTTTATTAAAGGTATTGTTACAGAGTACGCTGCATCAGGAGTTCAACGATATGGAATTATACCCATATATCCTAGTGATGTGAAGGTATGCACTTCATGCCCTCCAATTATTAAGTTCATCAGAAGAACACCCGTGGTAGCTACGTCAACTGATACCACTACACTTGTGTTTGAAGTAACTGTGGGTGATACTACCCTACGAACCAGAAAATTGTACTATAAAATAAATGGTGGTGCGATGGATTCCTTGGATTTAACTCCTGTTGTTGGGTTTCCAAATACCTTTGCAGCTAAAATTGCACCTCAGGCTTCACAAAGTGTAGTTACTTATTGGTTACGTGCCGAAGACCGTAAAGACCGCCAAACATTTTTCCCTGATCCATTAACCATTGGACAGAGTTATTTGACTACAACTAATGGTGTAAATAGTATTCCTATTTTACAATTTAGCATCACCAACAGCAATTCATCTATCTGGAGTGGCGACTCAATTCCAAGCATGAATGTAAGAGGAATTGTTACCGGTCGCAATTTTGTTGCAGGTGGTACCAACCTAACTACCGTGCAAGCCGGTAACGGACCAAACTCAGCCATCTTTATTCAGCGTTCTACAGGAGTTGATTCTATGGCTAATTGGGAAGTAGGCGATTCAGTTGAAATTACCAGCGGACGTGTAACTGAAAACTTTAACGTTACTACCCTATTCAATATCCGTGGCAATAAAATTTCTTCAGGAAATACATTGCCTGCATTTGAAACCGGATTATCAATCGACTCATTCTCACTGAACCGTGTGGCGTACGCACGTCCATGGGAAGGTGTATTGATGCAATTTGACAGTGTAATTGTATCGAATACAAATCCAGATGCACCTAACGATAATGATGAATTTTCGTTTAATAAAACTAGCACTGGAACCGGCTTGCGTGTAGATGATATGAATGCAGAATTACGCAATTTAAATACACGCCTTAAGGTAGGTATGCTCATGTCTTTTATCCAAGGCCCAATGTATTTTAGTTTCGGAAATTTCAAATTGATTCCGCGTGGTTTATCGGATATTGACTTAAGTAAATTGGATTCTATTGCCCCTGTTATTACCATCCTGGGAAATAATCCGGATACAACTTACATCAATAACACTTGGGTAGATGCCGGTGCAACTGCAATAGACAATATTGATGGCGATATTACAAACACAATTATTGTAATGGGAGCTGTGGATACTGCAACAGCTGGTACTTACACCATTTGGTATAAAGCTACTGACGTTTGGGGCAATAGCGACTCACTTTCGCGTACTGTTGTCGTTTTAGATACCCTGTCTTCAGGTGTAAATGAACTTACGTATGCCCAGTTGAAATTATTCCCTAACCCGGCAAACAGTGAATTGAATATTGCTGCCGACTTCATACAAACTGTTCCGTTGGCAGTAACTATTTATGATGTGTTGGGTAAAGCACATATCAACCGCACCTACACGGATAAGAAATTCAATGACAACATCAGTATTGCCGAATTGCCAAACGGGATTTACTTTGTAAACTTCAGCAATGACAATGGAAGCAGAACAATTAAGTTGATTATTAGTAAATAATTTTCAAATTATCACGTAAAGAAACGGTCTGCAGAAATGAAACACTGCAGACCGTTTTTTTATTTTAAACTCATCATATTCCTATTCTTCATCCATGTGTGAAAAATTCATCATTCCACCCATGATGTCTTTAAACACTACTTTTCCTTGCACTATATTTTTGCTAATCATGGAATAAGCAGCTAATCCGTTTAATACAAATTCCATCAGCAGTGCGGTCTCCATTTCATTATGATTTGGATACTTACTTTTGACAAAAACTTCCAATCCATTTACACCTTTCAGCGACTTCATTTTTTGTTTGTCATCCATGCGGTGAAGCAAATCGATTTGGTTTCCTTCATCAAACCATTTGATAATAGTGGCATAGGGGGAAACCTCCGGTTCATCCTGCTTAGGTTTACGTTTTCTGTTTTTCTCAGGACTTGGAAAGTATTGAATAAACATGCTACGTATAGATCGCTCCACCAATTGTACGGCTACTTGATAAGGTCCTTCTTGTTCGCCTTCATACACCAATTCAATTTTACCGGTAATAGCCGGTATTATGCCTGCAAGGTCACTTATCCATACTTGTGTTTTATCTGCACTATTGATAAGCATTCTTCTTTCCGCAGCGCTCACCGCATTTTCAAATGCTGCTATCGTTAGTCTTGCACTCACGCCACTTTTCTTATCTACAAATTCATTGTTACGGGCTTCAAAAGCAACTTGCTCAATCAATTGTTTTATCAAATGTGGTACCTCAATATTTTCCTTTTGCGAATCATCAATGCGCGCTTCTTGTGCCGTAATCTCCAATGCATCTTCAATTCGATGCGGATAGTGCGTAAGGATTTGTGATTGAATGCGGTCTTTTAATGGCGTAACAATGCTGCCACGATTGGTATAATCTTCCGGATTGGCCGTAAAAATAAAAAGAATATCTAAGGGCAAGCGAAGTTTAAACCCCCTGATTTGCACATCACCTTCTTCAAGTATATTGAACAATGCAACCTGGATGCGTGCCTGCAAATCGGGTAATTCGTTGATGACAAAAATACCCCGGTTGCTTCGGGGTATGATGCCGTAATGGATTACACGCTCATCTGCAAAACTCAACTTGAGATTAGCTGCTTTTATGGGATCGATGTCGCCAATCAAATCTGCAACACTCACATCAGGTGTGGCCAGCTTTTCACCATATCTTTCGCTGCGATGCATCCAATGAATAGGGGTATCATCTCCCATTTCTTCAATCAGTTGTAAGGCTTGCTTCGTAATTGGATGTAACGGATCATCATTTAAATCAGTTCCGGAAATAACGGGAATGTATTCGTCAAATAAATTGATAATTTGACGTGCCATCCTTGTTTTTGCTTGACCACGCAAACCAAGAAAAAGTATATTGTGTCCGCTAAGTAAAGCACGCTCTACTTCAGGTATTACAGAGTCTTCATAACCTACAATACCTTTGAAAGCAGTTTCATTGTTTTTAAGCTTAGCAATGAGGTTGGCTCTAATTTCTTCCTTAATTGATTTTGGCTTATAAGCCGAAGCTTTAAGTTGCCCTAATGTTTTAATATCGGTTAGGTGTTGTTTGTTTGTTTTTGCCATCTGGTTAATACAATTTTTTATTTTTTCCTTGCTCAAAATCCTTGAAGATAAATTCACCCAGGTTATCCAGTCCTGCAAAAAACGCTTTGCCTTTATTCATCTCACTAAATTCCCTTACAAAATTTTGCAAATAAGGATCGGTAGCAATCATGAATGTGGTGATAGGAATTTTAAGTTTACGGCACGAAGCTGCAAGGTTAAGACATCGGTTAACAATTTTACGATCGAGACCAAAGCTGTTTTTATAATATTGGTCACCAATTTTCAGACAAGTGGGTTTACCGTCTGTAATCATAAAGATTTGTTTGTTGGGATTTTTTCGTTTGCGAAGTATTTCCATTGCCAATTCCAACCCTGCAACGGTATTGGTATGAAATGGGCCAACCTGTAAGTAAGGAAGATCTTTGATTTCAATTGGCCGTGCATCATCTCCAAACACAACAATATCCAAGGTATCTTTTGGATAGCGTGTCGTAATTAACTCACTGAGTGCCATAGCTACTTTTTTAGCCGGTGTTATTCGGTCTTCGCCATACAATATCATTGAGTGCGAAATGTCAATCATGAGCACGGTTGAAGTTTGTGCTTTGAAATCTGTTTCACGAATGTGTAAGTCGTTTTCATTTAGTCGAAATGCGTCAACTCCATGATTGATTTGTGCAGTACGAATACTTTCGGTAAAATCAATTTGCTCCAGCATATCTCCAAATTGAAAAGGTCGCGTATCAGAACTTTGCTCATCGCCTTGTCCTGTTTTTGATGTTCGGTGGTCGCCTTTGTTGGCTTTTTTAAGTTTCCCAAAAATTTCTTCTAGGCTTTTTTTCCTGATGGTCTGCTCTGTTTTTGATGTAATTGCAACATTGCCGTCTGTCGGGTTCTCTTTTATGTATCCTTTGTTTTTAAGTTCTTCGATGAAGTCGCCCATGCCATATTCATCATCGGTAAAATGATGTTCTTGGTCTAGCTGGTTCATCCATTGAAGGGCTTCATCTGCATCGCCTGCTGTATAATTAAGCAATTGAGTGAAGATATCAAGCATCTGCTCAAATTTTGATTTGGCTTCGCTATTAGGAGTATATTTTGAAAATCTGAACCCTTGCATATTACTTACACAATGCTAACCATTGAGCAGGTATAAATGTTCGTATATTTAAAATTTCTTATTTGTATATATTACCAGCCTCCACCCAAAGCCTTGTAAAGAGTAACAATAGCTGAGTGTTTTTGTCGTAGGGTTATTGATTCTTGAATTTCTGCCTCAAACAAGAAATTTTCTTGTATTAGCACTTCAAGATAGGATGTATAACCAAAATCGTAACGTTGCCTGCTTAGTTTATATGCTTTTTCAGCTGCCGCAACTTGTCTTTTGCGTGCATCATATTCTTCAGACAATGTGGTATTATTTGCCAATGCAAAGTCAACATCTAATAGTGCCTGCAAAACTGTTTTATCATATGTTGCTTGAAATTGTTCAGCTTTCTGGCGCTCTGCATCTACCCTTCTTTTATTTTGATTGAATGCGAAAATAGGACCCGTTAAACCTCCTGCAACTGCGGTGTATGGCGATTGTCCATTAACAAGTGTTGTAAGTTGTGGGCTAGCCATGCCAAGAACTGCAGTAAGGTTTAGTGTAGGAAAACGATTGGCTTGTGCTATACCAATCCTGTCATATTGGGCTTTCAAAGCAAATTCTGCTGCTTGTATATCTGGCCTTCTCTCAAGCAACTGTGATGGAATACCAGCTGGAATATCAGGAGGCAAAGTTTGTTCTTTATTGAGCAGCCCTCTGTTTATGCTTCCTCCATTTCGGCCTGTCAATAAATTCAATTGATTTTCTACTTGTTGAATTTGTCTTTTTATCAAAGGAACAACTGCCTCAACACTTGCCAACTGAATTTCAGATTGGAGTTTATCAATTTCAGCTGTGTATCCTTTATTAAATCTTTCGGTATTGATGCGAAGTGATTCTTTCCTACTTTCTACTGTACGCTTAGCAATCACAAGTCTGTTATCAAGGTCTCTTAATAAAAAATAATTGTCTGCAACTTCGGCCACTAGGCTCACCATCAAGTTACGCTGAAGTGCATCTTGTTGCAAATAGGTATTGATAAATGAGTTTCTATTACTACGTATTTTACCAAATAAATCAATTTCCCAACTCAAAGTAGCAGCCCCATTAAAATAATCTCTTTCGCGAGAAACAAGTGCAGCCTCAGGATTGGTTCTATTTCTGTTAAATCCGGCACCTATATCATAGCCAATAGTTGGCAATAGACTTGCCCTAACAGCTCCTGCATTTGCCCTTGCTTCTTCAACTCGTGCAGCTACCAAGCGCATATCAGGATTGTTTTCCATGGCTGCTTTTATTAATTGACGAAGCGCATCATCTTTATATAGGTCAAACCATTTTTCTAATTTTAAGCTATCAATTTTTGTTGCATTTTGCTTTGAGCTATCCAAGCTTGCATACTGTTTTTTATTTGCTGCAACACCGTTCCTTTCATATTCCGGACCTACTCTGCATGCTTGCAATAATGAAAATATTATTAAAATAGATATCAAATTTTTCATGACTTCACCTCCTTTTTCTTTCCTTTTGAGGTTAAATTTTCAATAAGTACATATAAAGACGGAATGAGGATAACACCCATGATTGTAGAAATAACCATTCCGCTAAATACGGCCATGCCCATTACTTTTCGAGCTTCAGAACCGGCACCCTCTGCAATAACCAATGGCACTACACCTAAAATAAAAGCCAACGAAGTCATCAAAATCGGCCTTAGGCGCATTTTTGCTCCTTCAATAGCAGCATCAATTGCTGTATAGCCTTCTTCTCGTTTCATTTTTGCAAATTCCACAATCAAGATGGCATTCTTCGCATTCAATCCTATTAACATCACCAGACCTATTTGAACGAATACATTATTTACGTATCCATCTTTAAATAATCCTGTTAAAAAAATGCCAAATAAAGCACCCATGATTACCCATGGCGTTCCGAGTAAAACACTAAAAGGTAGTGACCAACTTTCATACTGTGCGGCTAAAATTAAAAACACAAAAATTAATGCCATCAAAAACATCACATTTCCTTTACCTTCAGATTGTTTTTCTTGAAAAGAAATATTTGACCATTCATAGCCCATATCTGATGGCAATACTTCATTTGCTGTTTCTTCAAGGGCTTTTAATGCTTGCGCACTGCTGTATCCTTTTGCTGGACTTCCATTTAATTCAATGGCACGAAGCATATTGTAACGAATAGTGTAATCTGGACCAATGGTATCAATTACTGTTGCAAATGTACTAACGGGAATCAAGGTACCGCTTTTGTCTTTTACAAAGTATCCTTTTAAATCATCTGGTGTCATTCTGAAATCAGCTTCAGCTTGCAAGTAGGTTCGGTATTGCCTACCAAAACGATTGAAGTTATTAATATAAGCACCGCCCATGTAGGCAGAAATTGGTTTAGTGGCTTCGGTAACGGTAAGACCAAGTTTGCTTATTTTATCCTTATCAAGCACAATATATTTCTGCGGAACTGTAGACTTAAATGTGGTGAATACATTGGCAATTTCGGGGCGCTGTGAAGCTGCAGCAATAAACTTAGCTGTATTCTCCGACAAATACTGAGGAGTATTGCCTTGTTTGTCTTGAATGAACATGCTAAAACCTCCCGATGTCCCTAAACCAGGGATTGGTGGTGGGCCAAAAGCCATAGCAGTGGCTTCGGTAACTGATGTCATGAGCTTTGCATTAATTGCTCGAATAAGTTGTGATGCAGTTCTTTTGCGTTCATCCCAAGGTTTAAGCTGCACAAAAAAAGTAGCAGTATTACTGGTAGTTTGAAAAGTAAAAACATTCATCCCGATAACTGCTGTTGTGGTTCCTATTTCATCAAATTCGGATAATATGCTTTCAATTTTTGCACATACTTTATCGCTGCGTTCAAGTGAAGCGGCATCGGGAAGTTGCATACCAAGTAATATGTATCCCTGATCTTCTTCTGGAAGAAACCCAGACGGGATGCGATTTCCTAAAACATAGGATGCTAATACAACACCAACTAAAATAAATACACTGATGATAACTTTTCGAACAAAAAATGCGGTTACTTTTCCATAACTTTCTGTGAAACGCTCAAACCAACGGTTGAATGCATCGAAGAATTTTTGCAATGGCCCTTTCTTTTCACTTTTGGGTTTAAGCAAAATAGAGGCAAGTGCAGGACTTAATGTTAGCGCGTTTAATGCAGAGAAGGCAACTGATATGGCAATGGTTATTGCAAACTGTTGGTATAAGCGACCGGTGATTCCACCCGATAAAGCAACCGGCACAAATACTGCAATCAATACAAGCGCTATGGCAATTACAGGACCTCCAACCTCTTTCATAGCTTTGCTGGTAGCCTCTTTGGGTTGCATGCCTTTTTCAATATTATGCATTACAGCTTCTACCACTACAATGGCATCATCTACAACCAAACCTATGGCAAGTACCATTCCTAATAAAGAAAGAACATTAACCGAGAATCCTAAAACAGGAAATAGTATGAACGTACCGATTAATGATACAGGAACAGTAAGCAAGGGTATCAACGTAGCTCGCCAATCTTGTAGAAAGATAAACACAACAAGTATAACCAATATCACTGCTTCAAATAGTGTATGAAGAATTTCTTCAACGCCAACCGTTACCGATTCAGTAGTATCCATTGATACTTGATAAGACAAAGCAGAAGGAAAATTTTTGCTCAATTCATCCATGCGTTTGGTAACATTAGTTGCTACTTCTAGTGCATTAGAACCAGGCACCTGAAAAACCGAAATGGTAGTTGAGTTTTGTTTATTTGTTCTACTCTTTGAATCGTAATTTTGCACTCCAAGTACTATACGTGCTATATCTTTAAGCCTAACAATAGCTCCTTCATTATCTGACTTTACAATGATGTTTCCAAACTCTTCTTCTGTTATAAGCCTATCTTGTAACTTTACAGTGTAAGTAAATTGGTTGCCTTCAATTGCAGGATTGCCGCCAAAAGTACCACCAGGCACAATTACATTTTGATCTTGAATGGCTTTAATAATATCTGCGGGTGTAAGGCTTAATCGGGCTAACAAATCGGGTTTAACCCACACACGAATGGCATATTCAGTTCCTCCAAAAACATTGACACGACCAACTCCTTTTATACGCGAAATATTATCTATGATATTTAGATACGTGTAATTGGTAAGAAATTCGCCATTAAATGCCGTATCACTAGATACAATAGAATACATAATAAGCGGAAAAGCCAGCGACTTTTGAGTAACAACACCTTGTTTGATTACTTCTTCGGGTAAGGATGCATTGGCCTGACTCACGCGATTTTGCGTGAGCATATTGGCATTATCAAGATTGGTTCCTACATCAAACGAAACAGTAAGAGAAGTAACTCCACTGTTATTGTTAATCGATTTCATGTAGATCATATTCTCTACACCATTTACTTGCTGCTCAATTGGAGTGGCCACCGATTGCTCCATATTAATCGCATTAGCTCCAGTGTAATTAGCAGTAATTTGTATGGATGGAGGTACTATTTCAGGATACTGTGCAATTGGAGATTTTTGTAAAGACAATAGCCCAAGAATCACCGTGAGTATAGAAATAACCATGGCAAAAATGGGGCGCTTGATAAATAACTCGCTCATGATATTTATTTATTTAGCTAAACGTGTTGTATCTGATACTACCATGATCGGCTTCACCAATGTGTTGGGCTTAATTACTTTTGTTCCTAATAATACAACCCTGTCACCGGCTTTCACCCCTTCTGTAATCACCCAATTTTCGCCAATACGCGGACCCGTTTTGATGGTTTTAATTTCAACTTTGTTGCTATCATTTAACAAACATATTTGATACATATTTTGCAACTGAAGCACTGCACGTTGAGGAACCATAATTGCACCTTGGAGCATCTCTGATGGAAATTTAACTTTTAAGTATTGACCGGGTCTAAGCATTCCTTGATTATTAGCTACTAGTGCTTCCAGTGTTAATGATCCCGTGGCTGCATTAATTTGCCTTTCAATTAAATTAAATGTGGCCGGTATAGGATACTTGTCGCCATTGCTTAAGTATAAATCAACCTTGGTTTGGCGAAGCGAATCTGCCGTTCCTGTTTTTTCAATTATTTTTAAAAAATGGATATAATCATTTTCACTTATCGAAAAGCGTATGCGCATTTTGGTAATATCAGATACGGTATTGAGAGATTTTGAATTGAGGCTTCCTACAAAATCACCCTCGCGAACATCCGAAATTCCAATAATCCCTGATACCGGTGCCACTACCCTGCAGAATCCAAGCTCAATTTCGGCATTTGTTTTTGCTGACCTTGCCGCTTTCACCCTTCCTGCGGCTGCATTTACTGCGGCTGTAGCTGCATCAAGATCTCTTTTACTTAAAGCATTTGACTCTACAAGTGGGACTACCCTTGCTAAATCATTTTTTGCACGTGTATGTTCTGATGTTGCATCTGCAAGCTTACCATCTGCTTCTGAAACCTTTGCCTGATAAGGCAAATCATCAATTGTATATAATTGGTCTCCTGCTTTTACAAATGAACCTTCCTTAAAATACATCCCAGTAACTAATCCTTGTACCCGTGCTTGAATCAATACGTCAGATAATCCATATGCCTGTCCAACGTATTCAACATACAATGGCAAATCGCTTGATCGCGCTGTAACTACGCTTACTTCGGGAATAGCTATGGGTCTCTCAACCTTTTTATCACAGGCTTGTAATATTACAATAGCAAACAAAAGAGAAAAAACAAAAGGACGCATAATTCAATTTTTTGACAATTATAATTAAAGCCCTAGTAATAACAATTATTTGTTTTTCAAAATTCCATTATATCATTAAAGTATAACATATGATATTAAAGCAAAACTTTACGTTATTTGCTGTATGTATTTACAACCCGGTCATTATTATGACTTATCAATTCAATCAATCTTAGGAAAAGAGGTGATTCTTGAACACGATATCAGACTTGACCAACCTGAGCGTAAGGTTTACCAAATTGGCGAAAAACTTCATGTATTTCTTTACCATAATTTAGAAGACGAACTTATTGCAACTACACAAACAGCAAAGGCATGTGTTGGCGATCTTGCCACTCTAAAAGTTGTTAATTTAAAACCACACGGGGCTTACCTTGATTGGGGTATTCCTAAAGATTTATTTGTACCACGCTCATTTCACGAAGATGATTTACAAGAAGGCGATTTGTGTTTGGTTAAAATTATTATTGACAACGTAACCGGAAAAGCTATTGGCAAAGAAAAACTGGAAGACGAACTCAGCAACGAAGAATTGACGGTGAAAGAAAAGGAAGTGGTAGATATGATTGTATATAAAGACACCCCTTTGGGCTATCAAATGATCATCAACAAAAAACATATTGGCTTATTGCATTTCAATGAGGTATTTAAAGATTTATATGCCGGTGATGTGGTAACTGGTTTTATCAAAAAAATAAAAGAAGACAAAAAAATTGATGTAATGATTGGAAAGCCGGGACATTCACGCATAGAAACGGAAACCGATCCAATTTTGATTATGCTTAAAGAAAACAATGGCTTTTTACCCTATCACGACAAAAGCCCTGCAGATGAAATATACAAAGCATTTGGCATGAGTAAAAAAACATTTAAGATGGCTATTGGCAGTTTGTATAAAAGCAAAAAAATAGTGATTGAGCCTGATGGAATAAGGTTGGTAAACTAACCTTTATTGTAATATTTCTTAAAATTCAATGCCAAACTGATAATTGGTTTATACCACAATTAAAAGCCCCATTACTGGGGCTTTTAATTATTGACCTGCTTGCACTGATTTATCTTTCAATCGCTCTTTGATATCGAGCCTGTGCTTACGTGCTGTATCTATTGCAATATCGTAACCGGCATCGGCATGGCGAATTACACCCATAGCCGGGTCATTGTGCAATACACGTTTTAGCCTGCGTGCTGCGTCTTCGGTTCCGTCAGCAAGTATCACCATTCCGGCATGTATGCTGTATCCCATTCCCACACCGCCACCATGGTGAATAGAAACCCAACTGGCACCTCCTGCAGTATTGATTAATGAATTTAAAATTGGCCAATCTGCAACAGCATCGCTGCCGTCTTTCATGGCTTCGGTTTCGCGGTTCGGACTGGCAA
>JBIINH010000070.1:0-10887 GCA_044337585.1 Bacteroidia bacterium | reverse complement strand
AAAACAAAAAGGGCCAATTTGATTGGTAGATTAATGGTGTTGAAATGTGACTTCATATAGATTTAAATTTGATTCAAAAGTGTATGAATCATATTAGTGGTAAAATGAAAACTTGACGAAATAACATAAATGGTTGATGAAACGTAATAAAATATTGATGAAGCAATAATTAAATATCTAATATTCGAATTATGTTTGAAACCGAAATGAACGCAACAAATAATCAAACTGAGCGCTTTGTATCTATCCAAGGATTCTTTGCATTTGAATACCCATCAAGTTGGAAAAACGAAATTGACGAAGCCGGTCATTATATTTTTTTTAATGAAAATGGTGGTTCTGGTGTTATTCGGGTAATGATTTTACCAAACGAATTTACGGGACCGGAAGCTGCAACAAACATGACTCAGGAGATATTAAACCAAAATAAAGATTTTGGTGCTCATACCTTGGATGATTGCCGCGTACCTGTTGTTGGATTTACAAAAATTCATTCCATCAATGGCAGCGAATTTACGGTTATATATTATGCGGCAACTTCCTCAAATTCAACTATATTATTGACCTACACTGTTCAAACCATGATGAAAGAAATGGACATGTCTTTTGTGGAACAGAATGATATGATTAAACTTGTGCGCTCATTTGAATGGTTAAGCCAATAAAAAATATTTAATAAAAAAAACATGAATAAAACATTGACCCTACTGATACTTAGTATTAGCCTAATTGTATCAAACCGTTCAACTGCACAAGTTGGTGTAGAGTTTAAAGCCAGTAGTGCTTATACCTTTGCTGAAACTTTTCCGGGTTATAACGCTTCCTATCGTGTTAGTGATGGCGAAACTTGGCTAGGATCTCTAGGTTTTATATTACATGAAGCAATAGAAGTAAATTTCTCCTATCAAATACAGAAAACAGAAATTGAAGAAAGAAGCTATGGGTTTGGTTTAACAGATGGGAAGTTTAATACCACCATTTCGTATTATCAACTCGGGTTTAATAGGTACTTTAGCATTCCAGCAAATGATAAAATTATACCTTACTCAGGATTAAAAATAGGAGTTGGTGATTACCGTTTTGAAACAAATAAATATAGCAACCAAACCAGGCTTGGCATTGGACTTAACCTTGGTTTAAAATACATGTTTACCGACAAAATTGGTATAAATATGTTTGGATTGGTACAGATGCCAGTTAGTGGCCTAGGATTATATGTAGGCACAGGCGGTGTTAGTGCTGGAACTACAAGTTATATCTTCCAGTTTTCACTTGGTGGAGGATTGGTTTACCGAATTAAATAATCATTATAATTTTGTTAACTTATGCATGTTGAAACTTGCATGACTTTTATCATTTATAATAATTTAATTATACAAAATAAAAAGCTTTGATACATTTGTAAAACACAAAAAACTTTAACATCATTTATGAAAAACACAATTAACAAATTTCTTGCAGTATTATTCTTAGTATCTGGGACTTTTATTTCAGCAAATGCACAAGCAACAAAAGATGAAATTCAATTGGTACAGTCTATTTGGGGCATGGAAAAACGCCAAATCGTTACTGATTTTATGGCATTGAGTCCAGCAGAAGCTGAGAAGTTCTTTGTAATTTATGACAAATTCACTGTGGAAATGAAAAAACTTGGCGAAGAGCGTTTGATGATTATTTCTGAATATGGTGTAAACTATTCAAAAATGACAAACGAAAAAGCAGATGAATTGATTACACGTTTAATGAAAAACAATACAAATGTTGATAAGCTAATCACCAAATACTACGCAATGTTTAAAAAAGATCTTGGTGGACTTACAGCAGCTAAATATGTGCAACTTGAGCTTTACTTACAAACCATGATTCGTGCAGAGTTGCAAAACAATATTCCTTTTATAGGTGAGTTGGATAAAAAAGTAAATTAATAACAGATTACCTTTAAAAATGCCTTACAAAAAGTAAGGCATTTTTTTTATTTAAATACATTGAAAAAAATAATCTTATTTAGTTCAATATGGGTATTGCCCTTGGTTTCAATAGCACAAGACACAACCCATGTATCGTTCTTTAAAAAAATGGGGACAGAGATTGGCAATGTTTTTCAAAAAGAGCAGTATGGGAAAAATATAATTAAATATAACCCTACTCCCACCCTACTTTTATCAAATGCACGAAATGTATCAATTGGATATGAACGAACCACGATTCGCAACCAATCTTTTACTGTAAACTTTGGACTATTCTTACTAGATAATTTTATCACAAACGATATAGGTGCAGTTAATGTTACTCCCAAAAAATCAAAAGGATATATACTTGGAATAGATTATCGATTTTACCTAAAAAAGCTAAACACCCGCCCCGCACCAAGTGGTATCTATGTAGGTCCGTTTTATAGCAACTATAATTATACAAGTGGAAATCAATTTGATTACCAAGGTGAAATTATAAATGGAGTAGCTTCTAATTATGCTGCGGATTTTACTGCTAAAATACAGCTACATAATTTTGGTTTGCAACTTGGATATCAGTTTATATTCTTCAAACGCTTTAGTATTGACCTTATTCTTTTAGGCCCTGCCGTTTCGTTTTACAATATCAACCTAAATTTAGAAAGCAACCTAAACTCCGAAGAGAAACAAGCGTTTTATGACAAGTATTACGACAAGTTTTTTTCCAAGTATCCTGTTTTTGATCAACTATTTAAATTGGGAAATTTCAACAAATCAAATATCGAGAGAGGTATTTTTGCTAACTACCGTTACTTTGTTCAATTTGGCTACCATTTTTAAACAATATTTATTTACATCAACATTTAATTCATCAATCAATATCATATAATACCTTAAATAATTTTTAACTCTAAAGTTTCAATATCTAATGATTCATTAAGTAAAATATATATAGAAGATTATTTTAAAAATGAGTTTAAATGCTTAGGTCCGAAACTTGATTTTAATCAAAAAATTTATGAGAAAATTCACATTTATATTAACGCTATTCACAGCAACTGTCTTGCTGAGCGGTTGTCAAGACTATGAAACGGTTTACTCAAGCGACCTAGACTTGATATATACCAATTATTCACCTGAATATAATTTTAAATCAGCAACTACCTATTCTATTCCGGATAGTGTTGTTTTAATTAAAGAGGAAGATTTTAACGGCCAAAAATCGTATTCTCGATACAGCATTGATATCATCAATGCAATTAAAAGTAATATGTCGGCATACGGTTGGACGTTGGTTGACGAAACAGCAAATCCTGATGTGATTATTCTTCCAAGCATCAGTTCAACAGTGAATGTTTATTACTACTACAGTTGGGGTTATTGGGGCTCATATTATCCTGGGTATGCACCTGGATGGGGTTGGAGTTACCCGGGTTATTATCCAGGATATTACCCAACGGCAAGTGCCACCACTTACACATCGGGTACGCTTGTGATGCAAATGACAAACAGCAAAGAAGCTTCTTCATCTGACAATATCTCTGTGGTTTGGTTGGGTGTGGTAAATGGCCTAGCTGAGGGAAGTTCGTTAGAAGTGAAGTCCCGATTGAATAATACCATCAAACAATCATTTGCTCAATCAACCTATTTAAAAAAATAACCAAATGAAAAAAATAATATATACAGCCATCATCATCATTGGCCTTGTCTCTTCAACAAAAGCACAGGTAAGTACTTTTGGGTTTAATTATAATATTGCTATACCAACAGGTAATTTGGGAGATTATGTTTCCCTTGCTAGCTATCAAGGAGCATCATTTGAATATACATATGTACCAGATGAATCTTTTGGGGTACACTTTGAAGGAGGTTGGAACAACTTTTATGAAAAGAAAAAGAATGCATCATTCGAAAGAGGAACTGCCACGCTAACCGGAACGCAATACCGCTATTCAACCAATGTTCCTTTATTGGTTGGGTTAAATTATTTTTTCCTACCAGAGTCAACTGTTAGTCCGTATGTAGCAGTAGGAGCGGGTACAGTGTATTCAAGATGGAGAACAGAAGTAGGTTTGTATTCATTATATGCAGATGCTTGGCAATTTGCTTTTAAACCTGAGTTAGGTGTAAATATTGGCTTATCAGAAAACTCATTCATACACCTTTCTACCAAGTATTACCAAACAATCAAAACAAATGATTTGAAAGGACAATCTTTCATCGCATTTAATATTGGATTGGCTTTTACTGTTGAATAACATGAAATTGAAAACCCATTTACTCGTTTTAGTATTCGGTATATTTATAATTGGATGCGGCCTTTCAACAGATATTGTTGGCGTTTGGAGAAGCCCCGAAAATGCAATGACCAGGTACCAAAATATTTGCATTGCAGCCATGACTGAAAAGGTATCGAACAAACAAATTGTAGAGCAGGAAATGCATGTTAAGTTAATCAATAAAGGTATAAAGTCTTCAAAAATGACTGATTTGTTTCCTTATAAATTTACCGGGCAACAGGCAGAGAAAGATTTGATTTTAGAAAAAGTACGTGAAAATGGAAATGATGCCATACTTACTTTTGCTTTGATTAAGCACAAAGAAGAAACCCGCTATGTTCCTGGATCAAGTAGCTACTCACCTTATCATGGATATGGAACTTACGGAGGTTACTATGGGTATTATGGGGCTCGTGTTTACGACCCAGGATATTACACACAAGATGAAGTTTATTTTATAGAAAGCAACTTATATGATGTAAAAACAGAAAAGTTGGTTTGGAGTTGCCAATCTAAAACTTATAACCCAAGTGATATTGTACAATTCTCAAAAGACTTTACGCTTGCAATAACAAACCAGTTGATAAAAAGTAAAGTAATTGTTCCGGTAACAACTAAATAATAGTTTATAAATTATCAATTTTGAAAATGCATGCCATTCAGCATGCATTTTTTATTTATTTGTATCTAAAAATTATAAACCATGGAAATCATTCACGAAAAAATTCAAGCATATTGTGATGCCCACACCACATCAGAAAATAACCTGCTACGAGAATTAAACAGAGATACCCATGCAAATGTGCTTCAGCCGCGCATGATTAGTGGTCATTTTCAAGGCAGGTTGCTCAGCATGATTAGCCACATGATTAAGCCAAAAATGATTTTAGAAATTGGAACCTACACAGGTTACTCAGCATTGTGCCTAGCTGAAGGATTAACAGAAGGCGGTAAATTAATCACCATTGATGTAAATCCTGAGAGGGAAGACATGGTAAATAACTATATTGATTCGGCAGGATTAAAAAATAAAGTGCAACACATCATTGGTGATGCTTATAATATTATTCTTTCTTTAAGCGGCACTTTCGATCTTGTATTTATTGATGCCGATAAACCCTCCTATCCAAAGTATTATGAATTAATTCTTAACAAACTAAAACCGGGAGGATACATATTAATTGATAATGTATTGTGGAGTGGAAAAGTGGTAAATGAAAACGATATTGAAAAAGACAAAGACACACAAATACTTAATAGCCTGAATAAAATAATTGTAAACGACCCTAGAGTAGAAAATATTCTATTGCCTATACGTGATGGTTTGATGCTGGTGCGTAAGATATAAAGTGATTGCTATCAATAAATTGGTACATTACGAAAAATTTACCGAAAGAGTTTCGATTACGTTGTTGAGCTATGCATTACAGAATCAATAAACCAACCCAGATTTAATTGAATTTAGTTTTACATTCACTCCGATTATCCATTTTTAGTCGCACTTATGTGCAGCGAAATTACAAAGTATTACTGTGGTGAAATGTAGAAATTGGAAAATTGAGATTAAATACGGACACAGTAATTCAATTGCAAACGTTTCCCTATATGTACGAAAGAACGAACCCTATTTATTTGGAATGTAAAAACTATTTGCCAACAAAAGCCACATCCACAGCATCGCCCCACAATTCTTCAATGCCATAAAAATCTCTTTTCTCTTCTTGAAATACGTGTGCAACGACATCAAAATAATCGAGCAAAATCCACTCAAGATTTTCATATCCTTCGCGGCTAATCGGTGATTCACCAGTTAGTTTTTTCACTTCATCTTCTGCGGAGTTGGCAATGGCTTCTACTTGCTTGTCATTTGAAGCATGTGATATAACAAAGTAGTCGGCAGAAGCACCTTTTACTTTTCGCATATCAAGGATACGGATATTCTCCGCTTTTTTCTCAAACATCCCTTGAGCAACAAGCTTTGCCAAGGTTTCCCCTGCGGCTTCAATACTTACAGCTGCTTTTTTTACAGATGACTTGCGCGCTTTAGGTTTTGGAGCTTTTTTATCACTAATGGCTGCCGCTTCTTCTTTTGCCTCTTTAGATATCTTAGGTTCTTTTACCTTTTTAACAGTGGTGGCAGATTTTGTTGTTTTGGCTCCTTTGGCTGGAGTTTTCTTTGGTGTAGACTTGTTCACGTGAATAATTATATTTGAAAACACTACAAAAGTAACAAAAATCTTGAGTGCCCAACTTCAAATAGGAAATACTGTATTGCATTATAAGCAAACAACTTCTACAAATGACCTTGCCAAACAGCTCATTCAGCAGCATAGTGTACCCAATGGCTCTGTTGTGGTGGCCGCCTTTCAAACCCAAGGCAAGGGGCAACAAGAGAAAATATGGGAATCGGAAGAAGGAAAAAATTTACTTTGTACTTATATCCTCCATGAGCTAGATATCGATTTTCAATACCATATTTATTTTAACATGGCCATAAGCTGTGCTCTAAGAAAATGTATTGCCTTTTTTATACCCCAGCAAAATGTGCAAATCAAATGGCCGAATGATGTATATGTAAACAAGCGGAAAATTGCAGGCTTGCTCATTGAAAACAATATTATGGGCGAATCGTGGAAGCATGCCTTTGTTGGTATTGGTATCAATGTAAACCAAAGCAACTTCAATCAAGAGATTGCCACTTCATTGGCTTTGCTTGCAAATAATGAATTTGATATCAACGAAGTGCTTCAAGTAGCAAGCATACAATTGATGCATTACCTATCCATGCTCAACGAAGCAGATAAAGAAAACATACATGCCGAATACCATGCACACTTGATGCATATTGACGAAATGACCCGCTACTTGGCCCATGGCCAGGAGAAACAAGGTATTTTACGGGGCATCGACAAATATGGACGCGTGATAATGGAAAACAACTCTCAAACAGAAACCTATCAACATGGCGAAATAAAACTTATTGTGTCTTGATGAACATACTCTGCATAGATATAGGAAACACCCGCCATAAAGCATATTATTATCATGGAAATGTATTACAATGGTTGATGCTGGAAACCGAACCTAACGAAATATCCAAACGCTTAGAAGGTGACAAACCGGATAAAATCGTGATAGCCGATGTGCGTGGACAATCATCATGGATAGCTGGCTATTTTGACCAAAAAGACATCATTTACGTGAGTAGCAAACTCGACTTGCCCATACAAATTGCTTACGCCACACCAGAAACCTTAGGTGCTGATAGGATTGCCGTGGCAGCTGGTGCAATGTCAATGTTTCCCAATACCAATTGCCTCATATTTAATTGTGGCACCTGCATGACCATTGATTTTATAGATGCGCAAGGAACCTATTTCGGTGGCGCTATTTCGCCCGGATTAACCATGCGACTCAGGGCAATGCATGAATTTACAGGCAAATTGCCTATTACCGAATTTGTATTTCCCGAAACATTTGTTGGAAATAACACTAAAACTTGCATGCACAGCGGTGTGTTTTTTGGCATGCTGGATGAAATAACGGGAGCCATTCATCGTTATGAAATGCAATTTGGTACCCTTCAACCCATTATTACGGGTGGTGATGCAGCTTTGTTTGAGAAACACATTAAAAACAACATATTTGCAACTCCAAATTTGGTACCTGAAGGATTAAAACACATTGCGCAACATGTTATTAAAGGCAACTAGCCGAATTTTATTTTTTATTCTTTTGTCGGGAGTTGCGCAAGCGCAAAACCTTACCAAATCGCCATACTCGGTTGTAGGTATTGGCGACATGATGTTTTTAGGCACCGCCCGACAAGCTGCTTTGGGTGGCACCGGGCAAGCCATTAACGATTCATTTGAACTAAACAATTTAAATCCTGCCTCCTATGCTGCCCTCAAATACACTTTGTTTGAAGGAGCCTACCTTACTAGCAGTGGCGCTATTTCTAATGGCATTACCACCTCTTTTGTCAATTTGTATTCGTTTAGTTATTTTATGTTGGGATTTCCTATTTCGCAAAAAAGAGGCATAGGCTTCTCGGCTGGCTTGCAACCATACAGCAGCATGGGATATGATGTAACTGTTTTGACCCCAAATGCAGACAAAACTTACGCCTCTGATTTGCTTGGCCGTGGTGGCTTAACACGTGCATACACAGGTTTGGGTATTCGCTTGTTTAAAGGATTTTCGGTAGGCGCTAACATGTCATACTTGTTTGGCCAAACCCGCCAAACTCAAACTTTGAGTAGCTTACCTGGCATTGGATTTTATAACATCAACAAACAATCCATTACCAGCATTGGTGATTTTCAATTTCAGTTTGGTGCGCAATATTCCATGAAACTAAATGAGAAATATTTGTTGCGTTTTGGCGCCACGTTTACCTTACCTACTGCGCTCACTGCAAAACAAGATTATGTATTCCGCACCGTGCGTAGTGATGGCATCAATACCATTGATACCATTGATAAAAAATTAAATGTTCCAGGCACCATTGATTTGCCTGCAAGCTATGAAGGTGGCATTAGCTTACAGCACCGTGGCAAAACCGGAAAAAATATATGGACAGTGAACATTGATGGAGCAAGAACCCTGTGGAGCGATTTCCGATTTTTTACCCGCACCGACTCTTTAAAAAACAGCTCAGGCATTGGCATTGGATTTTCCTTTGTTCCCGATCCTGGCAATTTTAAAAGCTTTTTCGGGCGCACAGAATACCGCTTGGGATTGAAATACAATAATGGCAATATCAACCTTTCTGGAAATGATATTGTGAGCTCGGGCGCTGCTTTTGGCTTGGGATTTCCGCTTGGAAAAAGCAAGTCGCGCGTTAACCTCACTTTCGAGTATTTGGTGCGCGGAACCAGCCAAAATCGTTTGCTGCAAGAAGAATACTACCGATTCACACTGGGCATTACCATGGCCGATAGGTGGTTTGTGAGGTATCAATATGATTAAGCAACTGGGCATATCACTACTGCTATTAATTACTGCGGCATGTGGCAACGATTTTGAAAAAATTAAAATCATGTCGGAGCCCAATAGCCTTCCTGTTGAAAAAGGAAAAAACATAGATATTACCTACACCGATATGGGACAATTGAGGGCACGCATTAATGCTCCTGAAATTTTACGTTTTAACAATGAAATTAAAAACTATACCGAAATGCCTGCCGGTATTAAGGTGGTTTTTTACAACGCCCTACAACAACCTGAAAGCTCCCTGCAAGCCGGATACGCCATACGCTACGACCGCGAAAAACGCATGCTCGCCCGCGACAATGTGGTGCTCGTAAACCAACAAGGCGATACCCTGCGCACCGAAGAACTGAACTGGGATGAGGCTTCGCAAAAAATACATTCGGATAAGTTTATCCGCATCACCACCCAAGATGAAATTATTATGGGAACAGGTTTTGAATCGAACCCCGAATTTACCCAATATCGCATCAACCAAATTAGTGGAACCATTAGCTTAAAACAATGAACCGCATTATCTGGATCAACTTCCTTATCACAGCTGTGCTTGCATTTTTTGTGGGCATCTACATATCGGTGTTCGAAGATTTTGTAGCTGATAAAGCCTATTTATTCTTTGCCATCGCACTTGTATTTGGGATAGTAAGCTACCGCAAAAGAAATATGCGCTAATTAGGATATCCACATTCCCTAAAAACTTCTTTCCCAAAAGTTCATTCGCCTTCCTAACATTGAATAAATTTCAACCATGGCACTAAGCAGATTTTGGACCTATATCATTGTGTGCAGCGTAACCTATATTTTTTACCTGCTGGCAACCCACAACCTGTATAACCTTGGCCAATTGGTAAACGGCAAACAAAACGATGCCCTGGTGGTGAAGGAACTCCAACTTGCCCAACTGCAACAAACCGATACGCTATTGTACCAACAACTGATGGCCACTTCCATTGTGGTGCAAAACGACAGCACCTACCAACGCAATGGCGCTACGGTGGTAGAAGTGTGCTATGGCAAACAAGCGGCTGATGGCATTTTTCCCACGTGTAAAAATACCATGTTCGACCTGTGGCTTCCGCTTATTGGTTACCTCACGTTTTTTTGCGGGTTGCTTAATTTGCTCAGCGATTCCAATGCTACCGAAAAACTGGCCCGCGTGCTTACTCCCGTATTTGCCCGCATATTTCCCGAGTTGCCCAAAGGACATGCCGCCTATGGTTTTATGACCATGAATTTTGCTGCCAACTTTTTGGGGCTTGATAATGCCGCTACACCTTTTGGCCTCAAAGCCATGGAGAGCATGCAGGAAGTGAACACGGATAAAAACCGTGCTTCCAACAGCCAAATTATGTTTTTGTGTTTGCATGCAGCCGGCCTCACCTTGATACCTACTTCCATCATTGGCTACCGTGCCGCACAGGGCGCAGCCAACCCCAGCGATATCATGATTCCCACCATCATCACCTCTTTTGTAGGCACCATGGCTGCCATGGTTTTTGTGAGCATCAAGCAACGTATCAATTTGCTCAATTGGGTTATTTTGTTGGTGTTTACCGGCATTGGCGGACTCATTGGCTTGATGATGTTTTATATCCAATCATTAGATGGCTTGAGCAAAATTCATTTTACGGGCAACCTCAGCAATGCGGTGTTGTTGGGCATTA
>JBIINH010000207.1:0-3090 GCA_044337585.1 Bacteroidia bacterium | reverse complement strand
GAGTGTTTCAGTTGTGCCAAATACAATGCGTTTGGCCAAAGGCTGTAACTGAATAGCGATAAGCATATAAGCCCAAGTAGGGATAATGGCATCAGTGCTGCAATATACAGCCACATGCTTGCCTGCATATTGCTCCCAGTTGTGCTGCTTCACATACTCGCGAAAGTCTTTTTCTTTCAATATCATTTCGCGGAAAAGCCATGGTTTTATATCAAGTTCGGCCCTGGGAGTTTTATCAAAATAGTCTTCCAGGTTCAGCGTAATAAGGCCGCTGCCGGCTACTTTGTTTTCAATGATTAATTCGCTGTTTACATTTTCCATATCGCAGATGCAAAACTAACAATTCATTAAGAAGAAAGTTGAAATATGAAATGAATACTTTTGTTACTAAACAATTTGCTTATGCCAATGCCTTGTATAATTTATTGAATTTATCATGATAACGGTCTAAAATCTCGTTGAGTTCCTGATGTTGTACTGCTTCTTCAGTGTTAGGCACAATCTTCTTAATCAACTCAATTTTTTGAGCGTTTGATAGCCTGTTTACTTCGTTTACCAGTTCATCAAATGATAAATGTTCTTTTTCAAATCCCATAAGTAGCACAAATGTAGGAATTTACCTTTAAACAAACAGCGATTTTCCTTGTCGTGTAATGGCTGTATTCGCTGAAACTTTGCTATTTTCGCCCACTTTAATACGAAATCATTATGCTCAGAACTCATACATGTGGCGAACTCAGACTAACCGAAGCAGGAATAACCGTAACCCTTACCGGCTGGGTACAGCGCAGCCGAGACCTTGGCGGCATGACATTTGTCGACCTGCGCGACCGCTACGGCATCACCCAACTGGCTTTTAATATGGATACCAATGCCGATCTGTGCACCCGTGCACGAAAGCTGGGTCGTGAGTATGTGCTGAAAGTAACCGGCATAGTAAAAGAACGCGAAAGCAAAAATGCCAATATGCCAACAGGCGATATTGAAATTATTGTTTCTGATTTTGACATACTGAACGAGGCGCAAACTCCACCGTTTACCATCGAAGAAAATACCGATGGAGGCGATGACCTGCGCATGAAATACCGCTACCTCGATTTGCGTAGGGCTTCGGTGCGGGCCAACCTACAACTGCGTCACAAAGTGGCACAGCAAACCCGCGCCTTCCTTGATGCAAAAGATTTTATTGAAGTGGAAACTCCTGTGCTCATCAAATCAACACCTGAAGGGGCTCGCGATTTTGTAGTACCCAGCCGCATGAATCCGGGTGAGTTTTATGCTTTACCACAATCACCACAAACGTTTAAGCAATTGCTAATGGTGAGTGGATTTGACCGCTACTACCAGGTAGTAAAATGTTTCCGTGACGAAGACCTGCGTGCCGACCGTCAGCCGGAGTTTACACAGATAGATTGTGAAATGAGTTTTGTGGAGCAGGAAGATATTTTAAACATGTTTGAAGGACTGGTGAAACACCTGTTTAAAAACGTAAAAGGAATTGAAATAGACAATTTGCCACGCATGACCTATGCTGATGCCATGAAATACTATGGCAGTGACAAACCCGATACACGATTCGATATGAAATTTGTGGAACTGAATGACGTGGTGAGAGGCAAAAACTTCAAAGTATTTGACGATGCAGAACTGGTAGTAGGTATTTGTGCCAAAGGTTGTGCCGAATACACCCGCAAGCAACTGGACGAACTGACTGATTTTGTAAAACGGCCACAGATTGGCGCAACGGGTTTGGTGTATGCGCGTGTAAATGCAGATGGCACGATCAAATCATCGGTTGATAAATTTTATGACGAGGCTGCACTGAAACAGTGGGCCGAAACTATGCAGGCACATCCCGGGGATTTGATTTTAGTATTAGCCGGACAAGCAGATAAAACACGAAAAGCTTTAAATGAGTTACGTTTGGAAATGGGCACACGTTTAGGACTGCGTGACAAAAATACATTCAGTTGCCTGTGGGTGGTTGATTTTCCATTGTTGGAGTTTAACGAAGAAGAAAACCGCTACTTCGCCATGCACCATCCGTTTACTTCGCCCAAGCCGGAGGACATCCATTTGCTGAATGATTTTAAAACCCTTGGGCAAGTGCGTGCCAATGCGTATGACATGGTGATAAACGGAGTGGAAGTAGGTGGTGGCAGTGTGCGCATTTACAACAAGCAATTGCAGGCACGCATGTTTGAAGTGCTGGGCTTTACAGCCGAAGAAGCCCAACACCAGTTTGGCTTTTTGATGGATGCGTTTCAGTATGGTGCGCCACCACATGCAGGTATTGCTTTTGGATTTGACAGGTTGTGTTCACTCTTTGGCGGTGCCGATTCCATCCGCGATTTTATTGCCTTCCCTAAAAACAACAGCGGCAGGGATACCATGATTGATGCTCCAAGTACGATTGACACAAAACAATTAAATGAATTAAATATAGCACTGAAGTCCTAGATGTTGAATGACGTAGCCTTGCGGCACGAAATTCTCAATATCTTAGACAGACAAATGATTTAAAAATAAGGTTCGTCATCTAGTTTAGACTTTTCAATAACCTTTGCCAATCTATACTTTTCGAGAAGTTCAGTAACCTTTTTCCGGACTGAACTGTCAGAAGTTGGTGGAAGAATAATTTTATCGATAAGTGTGTTAATATCCACAGGAATAAATTTACCTAACTGATTCTGTTTACCCTCCCAATACCTTTCATTATCTACAGCATCATCTAGTTGTTGGAAAATTCTCAGCTCATTTTCGTGTTCAAAACTGTTCCTTTTATGAATGATTGGAGTAAATAAATTATAGTTCTTAACTGGATATACTTCTGGATGATACCAAACGTCCTTTTCAAAATTTAAATATCTTACTTTACTCAAATAGATTTCTTCACCATAATCTTTTAATGATGAAGTAAGACTCTTGATAGATGATTGAATTGCAACTCCTTCATTTGTTTTTAAATATAGCCTCCACATCGCATCTGACTCACCTTCATTAATATGCCAACAATTAACTATGAAAGCTCTTCTAAATTTCCGGTGAACATCTCCAATGCTATTACTTTCTTTTACTGCTTGATCTAGT
>JBIINH010000206.1:0-3126 GCA_044337585.1 Bacteroidia bacterium | reverse complement strand
AATCCGGGCGATAAAATATTGGGTTTTGACCTTTCGCATGGTGGTCACCTCACACACGGATCACCGGTTAATTTCTCGGGAAAATTGTATGCACCCTCTTTTTATGGCGTTGAAAAAGAAACAGGACTCATCAACTGGGATAAAGTAGAAGAAACGGCCAAGCGCGAAAAACCAAAAATGATTATTTGTGGCGCATCAGCCTACAGCCGCGATTGGGATTATGCCCGCCTGCGTGCCATTGCCGATTCGGTTGGGGCATTGCTATTGGCTGATATTGCCCACCCTGCCGGATTGATTGCCAAAGGCCACCTCAATAATCCCATTCCGCATTGCCATATTGTAACTTCTACCACACACAAAACCTTGCGCGGTCCGCGCGGTGGCATCATCATGATGGGCAATGATTTTGAAAACCCATTCGGATTAAAAACACCTAAAGGCGAACTGAAATTGATGAGTGCCGTGTTGGATGGTGCTGTATTTCCGGGTACGCAAGGCGGTCCGTTGGAACACGTGATTGCAGCGAAAGCAGTTGCCTTTGGCGAAGCACTTAGCAACGACTTTAAAAAATACACCGAGCAGGTATGTAAAAATGCACAGGCCATGGCCAAAGCGTTTACCGACCTTGGTTACCACATTATTTCCGGAGGCACAGACAATCACCTTATGCTCATTGACCTGCGCAATAAAAACATCAGTGGCAAGGCGGCAGAAAATGCGTTGGTAAAAGCAGATATCACCCTCAATAAAAACATGGTGCCTTTTGACGACAAATCACCTTTTGTCACTTCAGGAATTCGCATTGGCACGGCAGCCATCACCACACGCGGACTGAAAGAAAAACAGATGGCAAAGATTGTGGACCTGATTGATGTTGTAATACAAAAACCCGAAGACGAAAAAACACTGATTTCGGTGCGCAAAAAAGTGAATGCGATGATGGAAGATTTTCCATTGTATTAGACTGAATATAGTACACGCTTATCGTTTCAATTACTATCTTAAGTATGTAAATTGTAACCCTACTTGTTTCGTTCATTCCGATAGGAGCACTGTACTTTGATTCAAGCACAAAGCTTTATTTAAGCACTGAACCCGCTTTTTTGCCAAAAGCCTTTTAGCGGCTGTATTTCTATCTGAACTGCTCATAGTCCTTGACGAATGATAGAATAAATCAGTCCAAAGGTCAAAAGAATAACAAACACTAACCAACCATATCCTTCTAATTTGTTTGTCAACTGGTTTTCATTATCTACAAACTTCAATTTATTGTTACTTCGTAAAAGTTTATTCAAGTTTTTGGTCAACAGGTAATAGTCTGACATTTCAAAGGAATTAAACTTTTTCTTTTTCCCATTTTTAAGTTCTATGATAATTTGGTCTCCGCTAAAAACATGGAATGTACTCCAGCCGTGTGAACTGTTTATTTTATATTCTTCGTCTACAATATTTTTTATGTTACTGAGCGGTATTGTCAACTTGATCAGAAGTAGCGGTCTTTTAATAATTAAATTTTTGTCAGTCAAAACAATAGTCTTGATGCTTAACAGCAACAAAAAGCACGCTGTCGAAAAGAAAACAAAAATGCCAAGTAACATCCACAAAATTACCATTCCTGTTTTATAGTCTGTCCCTTCCGCAACCTTCCACTCTGAAGGTGGCAACATTAAATAAACAAACGCACCAAAAAATATTGTGCCAATAAGTGAATAACCAATTGTCTTGACGCTTGGTCTAATTATCATAATATTTGTCTCTGTATTGGTCGTCATAATATTTCCGCTAACATTTCTCAGCCTGCCGCAGTTACCTCCCGATAGCTAACGGGATCTCTTTGGAACACGAGAATCCACTTTTTTGGTAGGTGCTATTAGCGGTAGTTATTTTTCAATGCCAGAATATTTCTTGTAAATTGCTCTATACCCAAACATACGTGCAATAGGGCCTACGACATTCATAAGGAATTTCTGTAATCCCTGTGGAATATTGGCAAGGTAGCTTTTGCTGTCCAAGTATTTTAGTGTGACTAATTCCTGAATTAAACCTGCTTTTCCATTTGGCATTTTTCCATCAATGGTAAGCCCTATAATATTTTCTAATAAGTAGTCAAAGTCTAGGGCAGGAGTAATGGTTTGAATTAAAACTACAGGTTCATAGTCATTATTGTAATGATTGTGTGGTTTGTTTTTCGGAAGCGTCATTTTTTCTCCCTGTGTCAAAACTTGTTTCTTACCGTCAAGTATTATTGTCAATTTACCTGATACAACTTCAAAATGCTCGTCTTGTAATGCATGAAAATGATAAGGAACTAGTTCCCCTTTTGATTTAAGAGTCATTTTCATAATAACTCTTTCTCCATTGGTGTCTTTGGCTGTTTCTAAAAACTCATAAATGTCTCCAGAGTCTGGATTGGTTAAAATTTGTCCTTTTGATGGCATATGTATTTTTGATTTTAAAATTAAATAATCGTGTTTCAGTGTCGTTTATAATTACCGCTAGCGTTTTTGGGCTTGGCGAAGGTGGCGGTCCCGAGGCTTCGGGATCGGAGCACAAAACTGTCAACCAAGCACTGAACTTCAATAGATGCACAAAGCTCCAAGTTTGCACAGCCTGTCCCGCTTTAGCGGGATCACCCCGCCAGACGCAAAACCCGTGTTGGGTGCTGGCCTTCTTCTTTTTCATTGTCAAATTGTTCGTAAGTCAATGCCTTAAAGTTTGAAAATTATAAGTTTTGCGTCTATTAAATTTACTGGATTATTTGGGTCTTTTACTTGAACATTTGCACTACTTAAATTCGGATTTTGGAAGGTTTCAATTTTGTTTTTACTGTCAGTTGGAAATGAGTTGTATTTGTTGGTCGGAATAACCGCAACAAGTTCAAAATTCTCTCCTGTTGTATGTAAATAATTAAATACTCTTCTTGGATTTTGAATTTGCCACATTCCACGGATTCTCAAATTTGTTATTCCAAGTGGGTCAACTCTGTTTACTCTGCCTAATTCGTTTGTTTCAGCGAGTTCAACATTTGGAATTTCATTTATACCGTCTGTGATTTTTTGTTTAATGATTTGGTATGTTTCGTGTTTGGCTGCATAAATGTTACCATATACCATCCAAAGAGATTTT
>JBIINH010000005.1:0-33840 GCA_044337585.1 Bacteroidia bacterium | reverse complement strand
GCTTCTTCCAAAATCGTGCGTACATTGTTAAATACCGAACGGCATTGTGTTTCAATGTCATAAGATACAATCTCCCGATGCTCATTAAGCGTTACTCCCGGAATAATTTTAGTGCCTTTCTCGCGTGGGCCAACACCAGAAAGGAATAGTAAATTTCCAACCCTGCGAGCATGTGGGTAATGACCAACGGGTTCGGGTGCTTTGTCTGAATGATGTGTAGATTCCTTCATGGGGCAAAAATGATAAATATATTTAATTTCTCCCTTTCGAAAATAAATTTCGGGCACGGGCATCACATATTATAGCCGAAGCTATGGCTGCATTGAGTGATTCAGCATCGCCTGATCTTGGTATTGAAATTGGCTCAGTAATAAATGGAATCAACTCTTCTGACACTCCGTTCCCTTCATTACCGATAAGTAATATTCCATTTTTCTCAATGGTAGTAGTATATATGTTTTTTCCGTTAAGCACTGCGCCATATACTATTTTAGGTTGCTGTTCTTTGAAATATTCAACAAGATCGGTTTTATGAACACTAACCCTACTGAATGAACCCATGGATGCTTGTATACATTTTGGGTTGTGCCATTCTACGGTATTTTCATTGCTTATGATGCTTGAGATACCATACCAATCTGCAATTCTGAGTATAGTTCCCATATTGCCGGGATCTTGTATATTATCCAATGCAATCACAAATTGTGCTCTAGAATCCGGTAAATCATCAATTTTATCAATTACTGCAATAGCAATAGTATGTTGTGGTGTGGAAAGATTTGATACTTTTATTAGCTCATCAACATTCGCTTCGAATGTTTCAATGTGTGCATTTTTGTATTCACTTTCGTGATGTTGTAGCCAATCGGTTGTTGCAATTAGTTTATTAACCCTTATTTTTGAACGTAATAACTCAATGACCGACTTTGTGCCTTCTACAATAAATAAACCCTCCTCAATTCGGTTCTTTTTGAGTCTTAATCCCTGTATTTGTTTGATTAAATTCTTTGATAACATACCTATTCTTACTTCAAAAGTACTCTTTGCAGCGCTAATTTCAATCAGTTTGTTTACAGCATGCTCTTCCAAAAAGTATATACCAGAGAATAGGTTGTTACTGAGAAAGAATGAAACGACTCTTTCCTCGAAACAGCAAGTTCTAAAATCAGAACTAGAAAAATATTATAAACAGAGCCCTAACAGTAAACTACTGTTTGTGCTTAACATTCGTCCGTATTATTACTTCAGAGGCTCTAAAGGGAAAGATTCGTTTATTAAAAAATTTAAAAGAAATGTGTTGGGTGAGGCTCCTGTTTTTGTAGATACACTATTTATAGAAACGACTTTGAAAGCGATGAAAGCACATTTGCGCACTAAAGGATATTATTATAGTGACATTACATACGAAATTATTGGAGATACTAAAAGGCATGGTACAGTAAAATACCATGTTCAACTAAATAAGCAATACAAGTTCGGTGAAGTACAGTTGTATTGCGAAGATTTAGAAATATATAATATAGTAAGCAAATCAATGAGCGAGTCTGCTATCCGTTCTTGGAAACCCATGGAGCAACAGATGCTTTTAGCCGAACAAGAGCGCATAATACAATTATTACGTAATAATGGATATTACTATATGGGCAAAGAATATGTAGATTTTGACCTAGACACTTCAAGTGCTGAAGGATACTGTTCGGTTGGGATAAATATTAGCAACATTAATGATACTACCAGGCACAGCAAATACTATAATGGAGATGTTTATGTAGAAATAGAACCCAACAGCCTATCCAATAAAAGAATATTTTTGAGAGACACGATAAGTATGGGCGCATTTAAATACATAAACAGCTCATACAAATTAAGTTCTAGTGTATTGGATAGAAACTTATTAGTAAGACCAAACAACGAGTATCGTCAACAAAGTTTAAATCGAACGTATAGCAGGTTTTCCGACTTAGGTATTTTCAGGTTTGTAAATATTCAGACCAAACCCGAGACTGGCCAAGATTCAAACAAAGTAAATTATCATGTAAAAATGATTCCTAGTGTAAAATATAGCTTTACTTTTGAGCCACAAGCAACATTGTCTGACCAAAATAATACACTTACGGGCCAAGATTTTAGAAATTATGGTGTGGCCTTTATCACATCTTTATCAAATAGAAATATTTTTGGTGGAGCAGAAGTGTTACAAGTAAGTTTACGTTCAGCATTTGAGGCGCAAGGAGAAAGAACAGCCGAGCAAATTGGTATATTTAATGCCACCGAACAGCGGCTAACTACATCTATTACCATGCCTCGAGCACTGCTTTTACCTAAAGTAGATCGAAATGAAAAGTATTACAGTACCAAAACCATTGTGAGTATTGCAGGAGTATATGAAGTAAACATTGACTACAGGCGCAGTGCCCTTACACTTGGCTATAATTACGTATTTAATAAAAAGCTAATATCCTATTATTTCTCCCCTCTAGAGTTTAGTTATATTGATAGTTATATTATTTCTGATACGTTAAAAAAGCAAAGTGAATCAGATATTTATTTACAAAATCTATTTACAGATAACATCATCTTATCTACACGCATAGGATTTGCATATTCAAATAAATCAATTGCTAAAGGAAAGACATTTTTTTACTTTAGATGGGATGTTGCCGAGTTAGCCGGTACCCAAATAAAATTAATAAATCAATTGATTGGCTCTACACCCAATGAAAATGGTGCTTATGAACTATTTGGTATACCATATTCTGAATACATTAGAAGTTCCATTGATTTTAGATATAATATCAAGCTTGACGTAAATAATACAACCGCATTTAGAACCTACATTGGTTCTGCATTACCTTTTGGCAACACTCCAGAGCAAGCACCCTTTGATAAACGATATTATATTGGTGGACCAAATGATGTAAGAGGGTGGCGACCAAGAACCATCGGACCAGGTTCTTTTAATGAAGGTGGGCAAATTGATTATTCGGGAGAGGTGAAAATCTTGCTAAGTTCGGATTACCGATTTAATATTTATAGACGGTGGCTTGAAGGTGCATTTTTTCTTGATGCTGGTAATATATGGAATGCAAAAAAGAGTGATGATAGACCCAATGGAGAATTTCAGTGGGATAGGTTTTATAAAGAATTCGCAATTAGCTCAGGTGTTGGTATTCGTTTTAATTTTGATATGATAATTATTCGTTTTGATTTTGGTATTCCGATACACGACCCGTCATTTCAAATGGGTAGCAGATGGGTGATTTCTAAAGCTAATCCCGATTGGATTTGGGATAATACTAACTTTAATTTTGGTATTGGATATCCGTTTTAGTATTAAGGCTTGCTTTTCAAGTCTCCTTTTTTCCAAGAATTATAAAACTCTTGCCAAGCAAATGGATCAAACAACCTTTGAGGAACCAATTGGCCGTTGTAATAACTTCTATAATATTGTTCATTCATAGTTGCCCTCACATTATCAGAAGCATCAATATTGATATGGCCAGGTGCAATGTTTAAGCCGTCACGTCTTGTGTTGTATCGCGAACGGTAATAATACTCATCAGGAATATTAGCTTTAACAAAATAGTAATTAAACTCTTCGGGAGTTGGCCATGCACGAATAACCGTTTCGGGAAGATACATTGAAGAATCAACCATAACTTGAATGATTGAAAAACGATGCGCAGTCTCTGAAATTGGTATTGCATATTGTACTGTTTTGTAACCGATGTATGAAAATACCAAAGTGTCTGTGTTTTTCATAACAATAGAGAAAAAACCTCCTGGATCAGTATAGGTTCCACGTCCAGTATTTTTGATACGTACTGACACTAATGGCAGTACATTTAAACTATCAGCAGTCAAAACTAAACCGGATACTTGAACCAGATTGGGATCTTTTTGTTGCGCAGCTAAATTTTCACAAATCAAGCTTATCAGTACGAAGAAGATTATAAAAATAAATTTTTTCATGTATAAATAAATCCAGCTGTCATGCACAAAAGTACAATAACCGGATAAGGAATTTTAGTAGTTAGCAGTAAAAATAGTGTAGAAAGTAGTACAATCATGTTCATTTCGTTTATTTCTACTGGTTTAAATAGCAGCCACGCAGATGACACAACAAGTCCCGCTGATGCAGCGTTAATGCCTTCTATGGCGTTTTTAACCGGAGAAAAATACTTTATTTGATCCCAGATAGGATACACAAAAAATATCATCAACACTCCAGGTAAAAAAATTCCAGCGGTAGCAACAAGGCCGCCTAATAAAATACTGTATACACCATATGTTTTCATACTCATGGCGCCTGCAAAAGTGGCAATACTGAAAACTGGACCGGGAATAGCTTGCAACATTCCTACTCCCGACAGAAACTCATTTGCGTTTAAGTATTGCTTGTACTCTACAAACTGATTAAACATCATTGGTATAAGCACGTGCCCACCACCAAACACAATACTTCCGTAGCGATACGTATTTTCGAAGATAAGAAATAGCCTGTTTTTGGTAAGTGCACCAATAGATGCAGCTAATAAAAAAATACCAACCAATAAAATAAGGTTTTGCCAATTGATATTCTTAATAGGTTTTACATCTGTGTAGTTGGTTCTGTTTAAGATATTACTTATAAAACCACCTGCTATCAATACTAAAGGAATGAAAAGTGGTGTTTTAAACCAAACACCTGCCAATGCAGCTCCTGTCATTAAAAACCAATGGTGCATTTTAGTAACAAATATGGTGCGAAAGGTATACGCAGCATAAATGATAAATCCAGTTGCCATGGGTTGTATGAATTTTAAGAATCCAAGTTTAGGATTATCTAAATTAAATAAATGAAGCACCATAGCCAAGGTAAGCATTATAATTGTGGCAGGTAATATCCAAACGATAAGCGTTGCAAACGCCAACCAAGGACCACCTTTTTTAAAGCCTAATGCAGTAATTGTTTGTGTTGAAGTAGGCCCTGGAAGCATTGCACAAAGCGAATTCAAATCTTTTAATTCTATTTCTGTAAGGTAGCTACGTTTTTTAACGAGCCTATTGTGAAATTGAATAAAATGTACTTGTGGTCCGCCAAAACCTGTTATAGCAATGAACAGCACATCAAGCAGGAATAAGCCAAGCCTAAATTGTTTTATCTTATTTCTACGTATCAACTTGTTCCAAACTTATTTAAAATGCACTTAAATGCAAAGCATGATTAAGAATATATATATGAATTTTGAATTTTAAATTATTACTATTGTATGAGATAGCATTAAACTTTTTGCTCAATAGAGAATCAATTCAGATATGAATATAAAAGGACTTTTTTTATTATTAATTACATCAATAATATTGATGTCAGCAACTATTGACTTGAATCAATTATTTAATTATTCAAGTCAGGTTGTGCCAAATTATATAATTAAAAATAATATTCCTGCAAATAATAATACATCAGATGCCGGTGCTACGTTGGGTCGTGTTTTGTTTTACGACAAAAACTTGTCAATAAATAATACAATATCGTGTGCTAGTTGCCACAAACAACAGTTTGCATTTGGTGATACAGCAGTCCAAAGTATAGGATATGATGGAGGTTTAACAGGCAGACACTCCATGCGTTTAGTAAATGCAAGGTTTGGAACTGAGGTTCGATTCTTTTGGGATGAACGAGCTACAAGTCTTGAAAATCAATCCACACAACCCATAAAGGATCATATCGAAATGGGTTTTAGTGGAACTGCTGGGAATGTAGGATTCGATTCATTAATTAGAAAACTTCAAAGCTTACCGCATTATAATGATTTATTTAAAGCTGCTTATGGCTCAGATGAAATCACAGAATCAAACATTCAAAAAGCGCTTGCTCAATTTATTAGAAGTATACAATCGTTTGATTCAAAATATGACGTAGGAAGAGCTCAAGTTCAAAATGATGGGCAACCATTTCCTAATTTTTCTCAACAAGAAAATATGGGAAAGATGATTTTTATAAATCCGCCTAATCAAGGTGGTGCTGGTTGTCAGGGTTGCCACAGGGCTCCAGAGTTTGATATTGATCCTGTTTCGCGTAATAATGGAATTGTTGGGGTACTAGGTGATGCTTCAGCCATTGATTTATTAAACACCAGATCTCCTTCACTAAGAAACTTAATAAATCCTTCGGGTCAATTAAACGGCCCACTTATGCATACTGGTCAGTTTACAAATATCGAACAAGTAATAGAGCATTATAATATAATACCAAATAATCCGGCTAATACTAATTTAGATCCAAGGTTAAGGGGACCAGGTGGGGTTTCACAAAACTTGCAACTTAGTACAAATCAGAAACTCGCTTTGGCCGCCTTTTTGCGAACCCTTTCAGGAAATGCAGTCTATACAGATGAACGGTGGTCAAATCCATTTGACAGCATTGGAAATATTACTATCATTCCAAAACAAACTACTGGCATCAAACAATATTCATCTTCTCAGTACTTTCAAATATTTCCAAATCCTGCACATCATATCATTCAAGTGGTTGCTCAGTTTGAAGATTATCAGGTTGATGTGTTTTCATTAGATGGTAAGAAGGTATTTTCTGGAATGAATACGATAATTATACCAATTTCAGATTGGCAAAATGGTATCTATCAAATACAATTAACACACAATTACCAAATTGTAGAAACTAGAAAATTTATTAAACTCTAAAACTTAAGCTCTTTACATATTATTTTTATAGTTATATTAATCGAATATGTTAGTTAAACTAAAAACCGAAATACAATGGGCAATCATTTTTTCAATTATGACATTGGTATGGATGGGCATGGAGAAAATGGTTGGATTGCACGATCTCTATATTTCTAAACATGCCATTTATACCAATTTTTACGCATTGCCTTCTATAGCAATATATGTAATTGCTTTATTTGCAAAACGTAAAACTGACTATGAAGGTAAAATCACATACAAGCAAGCTTTTCTTTCAGGAATGATTCTTACTCTCATTATTACCATTCTATCACCTATTACACAAGCGCTGACATCATTGGTTATATCTCCACAATACTTTGCAAATGCTATTGAATACGCTGTAGGAAAGGAAATAATGACGGCTGCAGATGCATCAAACTATTTTAGTTTGAAAAACTATATTATACTTGGACTTACAGGTGCACCAATTATGGGAACCGTTACAACTGCTGTTGTTTCGCTGTTTGTAAGAAATACGAAATAATAGAATCATATATTTAAAAATGGAAAAGGGCAGCTTACGCTGCCCTTTATCTTTTGCCGTTGTCCTTCTATGCTTTGCAACACAATGAGGAGCAACGGTTGTAAAACTGTAAGCCGGGTTCTGTCTATTTTGCAATGAAGCAAAAGAGCTAACCATTTATCTGGTTCAAGCTTCACAGCCTGAATCTTGCAGCCTACCCATCACACTGGTATTACAGCGAGCCGCCATAAAAGTTCTTGCGAACTATGTGTGACCTATTTGGCCTTGCAACCCGTGAGGTTTACCATGCGTGCAAAATCACTTCTGCACCGGTGGTCTCTTACACCACCTTTTCACTATGACCTTTACGGAGAACCGTAAAGGCTACTTGTTTTCTGTGGCACTGGCTGTTCCTTGTTTCCTTGGACCTACCTGTTAGGTAGCACGGTGCTCTATGTTGCCCGGACTTTCCTCATCATTTTTACATGAAGCGATTAGCCGTTTTACGCAGCAAATATAAGCAAACGAAATGTAAATGGTGTTATTTGTATTTTTGGCTCAAGTAGGCATATGTTTCATATTGTGCCCTATGCGAAATATCAGGCTTGTTTGAATCATATTTGTTGTCAAAGTCACTATCAATAATTCGGGCTTTGGTATTATCCCGAAGTTGTATCGTAATAATATCTTTAATTTCTTCTTTTATTTGGTTGTCAAAAATTGGAAAAGCAACTTCTACACGCCTAAATAGATTTCTTTGCATCCAATCTGCCGAAGAAAGATAGATTGTTTCCTTGCCATCGTTTGCAAAAATAAAAATGCGAGCATGTTCAAGGTAACGGTCGATAATACTTTTAACTGTTATATTTTCACTTAGGCCTTTTATGCCGGGAACAAGGGAGCATATGCCTCTAATGATTAGTGATATTTTTACACCCGCGCGACTAGCGTCATATAGTTTTTTAATAGCAGTTTCATCTGTAAGGCTATTCATCTTAGCAATAATATAGGCCTCTTTACCAGCTTTGCTATTGTGAATTTCTTTATCAATGAGTTTGATAAATTCATTAAGCATTTGTTCAGGAGCTACCAATAGTGTGTCAAATCGCTGTTTTCGTTGGCTATTAAATAAACTATCAAACACTTTTTCCATATCGTTGATAAGCCTTTCGTTTGTTGTAAAAAGCCCATGATCACAATATAGCTTCGCAGTAACACCATTGTAATTTCCTGTAGATAGATGAGCAAAACGTTGAAGGCTTTGATCTGGGGCATCTCTGTATATCAAGCAAATTTTTGAGTGTACTTTCAATCCTGCTTTTCCAAAAAAAACACGAGCTCCTGCATCTTGTAGTTGTTTAGTCCAATAGATGTTTGATTCTTCATCAAAACGTGCCTGCAATTCCATCAATACAGTTACTTTCTTGCCGTTTTTGATTGCATTGATCAATGCATTCACCACATTGGAGTGCTTTGCCACTCGATACAAAGTAATTTTTATAGCCTTAACATAAGGGTCAATAGCAGCTTCGCGAAGCATCCTAATCAAATAATCAAAACTTTGATAAGGGTGATGTAGCATGATATCTTTTTTGCTAATCACATCAAAGATTGCCTTTGTACTGTCTAATTCCTTGTTAGGTACAGGCGGAAGCGATTCATACCTGTCAGATGGGGAACCAACCCTAGGAAAATCCATAAAGTCTTTAAAATTATGGTAACGCGCACCTGGAATAAGATTCACATTTCTAAGGTTGAGTTTCTCTTGAATAAAATGCAACATTTCTTTAGGCATGGCTCCATCATACACCAACCGGGTGGGATTACCTTTGGTTCTTTGTTTTATACTTCTTTGGATTTTATCAAGGAAGTTTTCTTTAAGGTTGTCATTTTCTTCGCTTTCAATAGTAAATTCTGCATCACGGGTGATTTTAATTGTGTAGGCTTCAAATTTATCGTAGCTGAAAATTGAAAATATATTGTGAAGTGAATGTCGAATAATATCATCCAAGTACATAATGTAAGTTGCATGATTATGCTTTGGCAAGCTGTAAAAACGATTTAATGGCGGAATATTGAGCTCTAATAATGCATGCTTTGGTTTGTCGGAACTTAAACTGCTGCTCATTTTTACTGCTAGGTAGATAACCCGATCTCTTAAGTATACAGGCATTCTCAAATCATCTAAAAGAGTAGGAAACATATGTGGCGCTACTTCTTGTTTATATAATTCGTAGACATCCAATTTGTGCTGTTCAGATAGTTCTTTTTCGTTTATAATATGGATATTGTTTTTATTTAAGTCAATAAGTATGCTTTCGTATATCTGGTTAAACCTATCTTGTTGAATTACCGATAAGCGTTGTATCTCATTAAGCACAATATCTGGAGAGAATTGAGAATCACTGATGGCTTTATTTCTTCCTACTTTTTTTAACCTCATAAGTTGGGCCACCCTAACCCGAAAAAATTCATCGTTATTGGATGAAAAAATTGCTAAAAATCTTAGTCGCTCAAGTAGGGGGACGCTAGCGTTTTCAGCTTCTTGAAGAACGCGTTCATTAAACAACATCCAACTGATTTCCCTGTCCTTAAACAAATATCCCTTATACTCTTTTATCATATATTTTGAGGTGCAAATCTAATTCTAATTCTGCATTTGGCACAAATCCGTTTCTAACAGTATTTTTAAACTGCTGCAAAATGGTAACTAATTGTAAATACAATATTAATTGAAAGTAAAACAAACAACTATTTGCAATTTCATCATTTCTTATAAATTTGTTTTCAAATACATTATTAATGAAAAACAATTTTCTCATTATTGCTTTTGCATTGCTTTTAAACGCATGCTCTGAAAACGATACGAATGATATTAAGCCAGAGCCTCCTGCAGTAAAAGAGCCCACCGAACAAATCATTGAATTAAGTACTGATTTCGGAAAAATTTACATTTGGCTGCACAAGAATACACCGCAACATCGCGCCAATTTTCTCGCGTTGACAGCTAGTGGGTTTTATAACAATACAACCTTCCACCGTATTATTCCTGGATTTATGATTCAAGGTGGTGACCCAAATAGCAAAGATACTGATCCAAACAATGATGGTACAGGTGGTCCTGGATATACCATTCCGGCAGAAATTTTGGATACATTTAATAATGACCGCGGAACTTTGGCCACTGCACGTTTAGGCAATTCAGTTAACCCATTGAAGGCATCTAGTGGTTCACAGTTTTATATAAATGTTGTGAATAACAACAGTTTGAACGGTGAATATACTGTTTTTGGTAAGGTAATAAAAGGCATCGAAGTAGCTGATGAAATCGTTGTTCAACCAAGAAGTAATCCGAGCAACCGCCCAATTACAGATATTAAAATGCAAGTAAAAATATTGGAATTGCCTATTTCTGAAATAAAGAAAGAATTTGGATTTACAGTGCCTCAGTAAGTATTTCATTTAGGTCTATTTCTAAATGGGAGGCATGATAAATGCATTTACCATTTTTGATTAATAGGGCTTGAGGCGATTCGTGTTTAATTGAAAACGTTTCAGCCAATGCAGCTGAAATATCTCTATTACTAATCAAGTCAAGATAATAGGGTAGTATTTTCGATTCATCGTTTTTGTTCCAATTTCGCTCTAATCGAGAAAGCGCGGTACTGCTTATGCTACAACGCGTGCTGTGCTTAAAAACCAAAACAGGAACCTTTTCAGATTCCTGCTTGATGATATCAATTTGATTTGTTTGGGTAAGTTGAGTCCAATTCATTTGAAAAAAATGATTTAATGATGTGCCACAGTTTCACCTGCATGTTTTGCTGCTAAATACCTTTCCGCTTCAAGTGCAGCCATACAACCGGTTCCGGCAGCTGTTACCGCTTGGCGATATACTTTATCTTGAGCATCTCCACAAGCAAATACACCTTCTACATTCGTTTGGGTACTATCTGCAGCAGTAATTAGGTAGCCAGTTTCGTCCATGTTTAGGTAGTTCTTAAAGATACCTGTATTTGGTTCATGACCTATTGCCACAAAAAAACCTTGAATAGCAATCTCTCTTTTTTCTCCCGACTTATTATTTTTAATACGCATGCCATCAACCTTTGCTTCTCCTAAGATCTCGTCTGTTTCTGTATTAAATAATACTTCAATATTGGGTGTATTCATTACCCGATGCTGCATGGCTTTTGAAGCGCGAAACTCATTTCTACGAACTAGCATGTATACTTTTGAGCAGATTTTCGCCAGGTAACTTGCTTCCTCGCAAGCCGTATCACCAGCACCAACTATTGCTACATCTTTGCCACGAAAGAAGAATCCATCACATACTGCACAAGCAGAAACCCCGCGGCCATTTAGCCTTTCTTCTGAAGGTATGCCAAGCCATTTTGCACTTGCGCCTGTAGCAATTATTACTGTTTCGGCTAATATCTCGTGTTTTTCATCAACAATAACTTTATGTGGAGCACCTTGGCTAAAATCTACTGAGGTAACCATTCCATAACGGATATCTGTTCCAAATCGCTCAGCTTGCTTTTTAAATTGCTCCATCATCTCAGGACCCATAATCCCATCAGGAAATCCTGGATAATTTTCTACATCTGTGGTTATGGTTAATTGGCCACCTGGTTGCATGCCTACATACATTACAGGTTTCATATCTGCTCTAGCGCCATAAATAGCAGCTGTATATCCTGCAGGGCCGCTCCCAATAATCAGACATTCTATTTTTTCGGGTTGTGTACTCATGTTTAATCTTTAATATTTTGTCAAAAATAATTTTAATTCATTTAATGTTTGTTCAACATTTACAAACAATTTCTTTTAAGAATGTTTTGTCTTGTTATATGCTTTGTCGAGCCTGCAAATATAAGTAATGCTTACTTAAGGTGTGTGTTACAATTTTTACAAAGATTTAAATGAAACACAATACTTGTGGGATTTGTTAATTTGCGACACATTATATCACTAAATGAATATTATTAGATTTACGCAAAGTGCGCTAGAAGCCGTAAGAGTTTACAAAAAATCCCTTCAAATACCTGAGGGATACTACCTACGTGTTGGGATTCGCCAAAAAAACGAAACCAACAAGCGTTTATCAATAGGCTTTGATGCAAAAACCGATACCGATCAAATAGCGCATATTCAAGGTGTGGATGTGATTTATAAACCCGGTGAAGTTTTTTTCTTTGCAGGTATGATCATTGACTTTGTAGAAGAATCTAATCGTAAAGGATTTACTTTCGTTGAACAGAAAAACAATACAGCGTGAAATTAAGAGATGTATTTAGCATATCATTAGATGCCATAAGGGGAAATAGAACCAGAGCAGTAATCACGGGACTGATTATCAGTATTGGTATCATGGCATTGGTTGGAATTTTAACGGCTATTGATGGAATAGAATCGTCAATTAGCGCAAATTTCTCAGAAATGGGTGCCAACACATTTAATATTAAAAACCGAGGAAACAGTGTGCAGTTTGGTGGCAGGAGAAAGGCATTTAAAAGATTTGATAATATTACATTAAACGAGGCATTAGCCTTTAAAGAAGATTTCGAACAAATGGGCAATAAAGTTTCCTTGTCCATTAATGCCAGCTTCAACAGTACTATTAAATACCTTTCGAATAAAACTGAACCAAATGTGATGGTTATGGGAGGCGACAATCAATATTTAGATGTTTCGGGCTATTCATTAGATATAGGTCGCAACTTTTCACTCACAGAAGGTGCTATGCAAAGTGCAGTTGCCATTATTGGCAAAGAGATTAAAACCAAGTTATTTAAAAAAGAAGATGCCATTGGTAAATTTATATTGGTAGGAGGGGCAAGGTTTAAAATAATTGGGGTGCTAAAAGAAAAAGGTGCCAGTATGGGGTTTGGGGGAGACCGAATAGTTATTGTGCCAATAGAAAGTGCAAGAAGTACATTTTCGCGTCCCAATATGTCATTTGTTATCACAGTAGCGGTTAATAATGTTGCAAGTATGGAACAAGTGGTAGAAGATGCTACTGTTTTGTTTAGAAAAGTTAGGCACTTAAGTGTGGCAGATGATAATAATTTTGAAATTGTTAAGGCGGATAATATTTCAAAGGAACTTATTAATATGCTTAGCTATGTTACAATAGCCGCAACGGTTATTGGATTTATTACACTTGTGGGAGCTGCTGTAGGATTAATGAACATTATGTTGGTTTCAGTAACCGAAAGAACACGTGAAATAGGCGTAAGAAAAGCAATAGGTGCAAATAAGCGTGTTATTTTGAGTCAATTTTTGATGGAGGCTATTCTTATATGTGTAATGGGTGGACTTGGAGGGATATTTTTAGGCATTTTAATTGGCAATATTGTTTCTGTATTTGTAGGAAGTGGATTTATTATACCATGGAATTGGATGGGCGCTGGCTTATTGCTTTGCATAATAACCGGTATCGTATCGGGAATTTATCCAGCCATAAAAGCAACACGCCTTGATCCAATTGAAGCCTTAAGATACGAATAATCAGACTTAAAATAAATAAAAAGTTGTTTATGTGTTTTGAACAACAAGATAATACAATGGCATTCCCATTGTAATATTTATAGGGAAAGTAACAGCTAGGGCCATTGGCAGAAAAAGTCCAGGGTTTGCTTTAGGTACAGAAATTTTCATTGCGGCAGGTACTGCTATGTATGAAGCACTTGCAGCTAATATGGCAAACATAAATCTGCTGCTAATGTCGCTTGTAACCATGCCACTAAGCATTGCAACCACACATCCGTTGAACAAGGGTATAGTTACTGCAAATATCAATGGGAACCAGCCAAATGAGAAAAATGCTTTTAGTTTTTTACCGCTTGTAATCCCCATATCTAAAAGAAAAATAGCAAGAAACCCTTTGAATAAATCATTTGTAAAAGGTTTAATTCCTTCGGCCTGCTTTGCATTTGCGATATAGCCAATAACCAAACTGCCCAATATCAATAAGACACTGCCATTGGTTATGGAGTGTTTTAGTACGCTTACTTTATTTATTCGATTTGATTCTTCCTGATTGAAAGTAGAGACTAATAACAATCCTATAATTATTGCCGGTGATTCCATCAACGCCATAATGGCAACCATATGGCCGTGAAGTGTTAATTGTTGTGCTTCGATATATGAAACTGCCGTAACAAAAGTAACTGCGCTAACAGAGCCATAAGCCGCTGAAATGGCACCTGAATCATAAACACTTAGTTTACGTCTTAATATAAAGAATGTATAAATGGGGATTAATGCCGAAATAGTGACACCAAATATCATTGACCAACCAATTTCGCTTGTTAATGACTCGTGCGATAATTCTTGCCCACCTTTGAAACCGATTGCAAATAGTAAATAGAGTGAAATAAACTTTGATGAATTCTGAGGAATTACTAGGTCACTTTTCAAGTATACAGCCAAAATACCCAATACAAAAAATAATAAAGCAGGGTTTGTTAAATTGTCTATCAGTAAGTTGAAGTTCATTTTATATATTTTGAATCTGCTAAATCCTAAACAACTGTTTAAAAATTAACAAATTCATTTACAATCTTAATCAAATTTCAAACAAACAAAATAAAAAGCCGAAGTATTTGCTTCGGCTTTAGGTGGAATACGCCCCGAAAACTATTGGGATCCTCGAAAATAAAAAGCTAAATGGAAATAAAAAAGCCGAAGCATCGGCTTCGGCTTTGGGTGGAATATGGGACTCGAACCCACGACCCCCTGAACCACAATCAGGTGCTCTAACCAGCTGAGCTAAAACCACCATTTATTTTCAGATTTTAGCATTACAATGTATAAACCGTTGCTTAAATCATAAATGAAGTGCGAAAGTAATATACTTTTACAATGTGGTCAAATAAATTTTATTGCATTCATCCCAATTGCTTACTTCCCAAAATGCTTTTACATAATCAGCACGTTTGTTTTGATATTTAAGATAATAAGCGTGTTCCCAAACATCAATACCCAATACCGGTGTTCCCGTGTTGTTTATTAATGGGTTGTCTTGATTTGGTGTTGCAACGATTGTTAGCTTTCCTTTGTTGCTAACCAACCACGCCCAACCCGAACCAAATTGTCCAATTGCAGCTTTTTCGAATGCTATTTTCATATTTTCCATACTGCCAAAATCGCGTGTTATGGCATCGGCAATTTCATTTTTACAAACAGTATCTTTCTTTAATAATTTCCAAAAAAAGGAATGATTCCAGTGGCCTCCACCATTATTACGAAGGGTGCTTCTAGATGTTTCTGCAATTGCAAGTTCCTTGATACGAAGTAGCATTTCATTCAGTGATAATGATTGCAACGTTTTTTCTGCCGCGACTACTTCATTTAGTTTATTGACATATGCTTGGTGATGCTTCGAGTGGTGAATCTGCATGGTTTGTTTGTCAATATGCGGTTCAAGCGCTTCGTATTCGTAACCTAAAGGAGGCAATTCGAATAGCTTGGGTGTTTCAGAAGCAAATAAACTAATTGGCTTTATAAGGGATGCTGCGCCTAAAAGCCCTGCTGTTTTTATAAAATTTCTTCTTGTTGGCTTTATCATTGGTATATTCTTTTACACTTCGAATGTAGGAATATTTTAACTTCGTACAATCATAATGGAAGAGAATCAGTTAATCACCCTGAGGGTAAATGGCATGACTTGCACCAATTGCGCAGCAACTGTAAGCAAAGCAATTGAAAAAAAAGGCATGAAAGATGTTATGGTTGATTTGGGTAGTGGAGAGGTGACATTTACGAATCCCATAAGTATAGATATCAATGAAATTATTAAGAATATTGATGATATTGGTTATGAAGTTATTAAAGAAGGTAAGAAGTCGGGAGGATTTTTACATAGCATTGAAGCTAAATTTTATTTTAGTATTATTCTAACATTGCCATTGGTTGCACACATGTTTATTAGTTGGCATGTTCTACACAATGCCTGGGTTCAACTATTTTTATCAGCACCAGTATATGCTTTAGGATTTATTCATTTTGGGCGAAGTGCTTATCATTCCTTAAAAAACAGTATGCCCAATATGGATGTGCTTATTTTTATGGGAGCATTTGCATCCTTTATATATAGCGTATCTGGCATGTATATGTATTTGGGAACGCCTCATATGCAACAATTTTTATTTTTCGAGTCGGGTGCAACAATTATCTCATTGGTATTATTAGGTAATTTAATTGAACATCGTTCTATAAAACAAACTTCGTCAGACTTGCATGCATTGCATAGCTTGAAAGCTGATATGGCCAAATTGGTAATGATGATAAACGGCAAAAAACACTTCTATGAATTACCGGTAGAAGATGTTAAAGTGAGCGATTTGGTTTACGCTGCTGAAGGCGATAAAATTCCGATTGATGGCATTGTAGTTGAGGGTGAATTGTATGTGGATGAATCAATGATTACAGGTGAAAGTGAACCTGTATTTAAGCAAATAAATGATACATTGATAGGAGGCACTTTGGTAATTAAAGGAAATGTAACCCTGAAGTGCACAATGGCTTATAAGCAATCTATTTTGAATGGCATTATAGAATTGATAAAAAAGTCACAAGCAGCCAAGCCGCAAATACAATTTTTGGCAGACAAAATCAGTGCGGTTTTTGTACCCATAGTGATTGGTGTGTCGATACTTACTTTTTTAGTTAATTTTTTTGTTCTGGATATTTCTATAGCAGACAGCCTAATGCGTTCGGTTGCCGTATTGGTGGTTTCATGTCCTTGTGCAATGGGTTTGGCAACGCCAACAGCAGTTATGGTTGGTATTGGCAAAGCTGCTCGAAATGGTATTCTGATCAAAAAAGCATCTGCTTTAGAAACTTTTGCCCAAACCAATATTTTAGTGCTGGACAAAACTGGAACCATAACAGATGGACAATTCTCCGTATCTGAATTATATACAAATGACGATGAATCAAAGATAAAGAGTATCATTTACTTCTTAGAGTCGCATTCGTCTCATGCCATTGCGCAATCTGTTGTTAGGCATTTTATTACCAATGTTCATAACCAGATTTCTATGTCGAAAACTAAAGAAATAAAAGGCAAAGGAATGCAAGCATATGATGATGATGGCAACCTTTGGCAACTTGGTTCGGCAAATTGGGGAGATACCCAAAATATGATTGGTAATTTGTTTTTATATGAAAATGGGAAAGCAAAAGCCTCATTGAGTGTTTCAGATAAATTAAAACAAGATGTACCTTCAGTAATGGCCTATTTTGAAAAAGAGTCGATAGCCACTATTCTATTAAGTGGAGATTCAGAAATAAAGACAGCATCTGCAGCTAAAACAGCAAATATTTCAACCTACTTCGCTGAGCAACTTCCAAATCAAAAGCTACAGAAAATAGAAGAGCTAATAGCATCTGGATATGTGGCAATGGCAGGTGATGGAATTAACGATGGGCCCGCGCTAAGCAAAGTTCATACAGGTGTGTCATTTGCAAGAGCTACCGATATTGCACAACATGCTTCGCAAATAGTGCTTATCAATTCATCATTCGATACTTTGAGAAAGTCACATATTATTGCAAAGCAAACTTATCTCACTATCAAACAAAATTTATTTTGGGCATTTTTTTATAATGCACTTACCATACCGCTTGCTGCTGCAGGATATTTACATCCAATGATTGCTGCCGCTTCAATGGCACTAAGTGATGTGGTTGTGATTGGCAATGCCATAAGGCTTAGATTTACCAAAATACACTAATTATTCTTTATATAGTAGTTGGAGTATAGTTACGTCTAAAATATTACCAAATTTTTTACCTACTTCTTTCAGTACACCCACCATTTCGAATCCAAATTTTTGATGAAGGTAAATACTCTTATCATTACCTTCTGTAATACGGGAAAGGATACAATGCAATCCTCCTTGTTTGCCTTTTTCAATGATGGCCTGCATGAGTAAATTGCCCAAACCTTTATTATGTTGTTGAGGTATGATATAAATTGAAATTTCGGCTGTATCGTCATATGCTGCTCGGTCGCTCCAGCGCGTCATACTCGCAAATCCTACAACCATATTATCTAATTCTGCAACTACTACAGGATATTTTGAGTTATGTTGCAGAAGCCATTCTTCCCGATTTTTTACTGATTTTATTTCTGTATCAAAAGTGGCAGTGGTATATAGAATGGCGTGATTATAGATTTCAGTAATAGCTTTTGCATCTGTAGTAATTGCCGTTCTAATCTGCAACATGTTTTAGAATAAACCGTTTATTTCAGCATCAATTTTAGCTATGATACCTCCTAGGTCCTCTGGTTTTTCGGCAAAGTTTAGGTTATCTACATCAATTATTAATAATTTATGCTTGTAGGTTGAAATCCAAGCTTCGTAGCGCTCATTTAACCTGCGAAGATAATCTAAACGAATGGAGTCTTCATAGTCACGTCCACGCTTTTGAATTTGATTAACCAAAGTGGGTATAGACGCACGTAAATAAATCAATAAATCGGGTGGCTTGATTGCAGATGTCATTGACTCAAATAATTTCTGATAGCTTTCAAAGTCTCTTGTACTCATAAGGCCCATGCTATGCAAATTGGGAGCAAAGATATTTGCATCTTCATAAATGGTTCTGTCTTGTATTACTTTCTTTTTACCTTTCTGTATTTGCTGTACAGTATTAAAGCGGCTATTTAAAAAATAGATTTGAAGGTTGAAAGACCACCTTTGCATGTCTTCATAAAAGTCACTGATGTAGGGATTATCTTCTACATCTTCGTAATGAGGTTCAAATTTGTAATGACGTGACAAAAGTGTAGTCAAAGTCGTTTTTCCTGATCCGATATTTCCGGCAATCGCTAAATGCATATTATTAAACTAAATGTGTTTTGTAGTTATGCATATAATTTGTTTACATGCAATCTTTCGAAATTAAGCAGTTGAATTAAAAAAATGATGCCTGTGGAAATGTTTTGGTCTTTTGAATATCAGTTGATTGTGATTTCAAATGCCACACTAATCCTTTTGGCTAGTAATTAAGCGGTTGTTTCCACTCATATCCTTGATCAATTTAATGTTGGTCAAGCCGGCTATTTTAAATATATCAACAGTTTCATTTCCTAATTTTTGATTTATTTCAACCGCAAGAATACCTCCTTTCTTAAGCCTCTCAGAAGCAAATGAAGCCAAGTGTTTATAGAATATCAATACATCATCATTTGGAACAAATAGCGCTAAATGAGGCTCGTGTGCTACCACATTTGCATTCATATTTGTTGATTCATTTTGGGAGATATAAGGTGGGTTACTTACAATACAATCAAATTGAACGTTCTTAAATATATTGGTATCATGAATAAAATCAACTTTGCTAAACTGAATGTTTGTTCTCATTCGCAATGCATTTTCTTGAGCAATTTCTAATGCTTTAGCAGATACATCGATTGCAAATACATTGGCGTTTTGAATTGATTTTGCGAGTGATACAGCAATGCATCCGCTGCCAGTTCCAATATCAATAATGGATATTGGCTGCGAATGGGCATTGAAATGCTGAATAACTAAATCAACAAGCTCTTCCGTTTCAGGTCTGGGTATGAGCACACTCGAATTTACTTTAAACCTAGTATTTAGGAATGAAGCGTATCCTAAAATATATTGAATGGGCTCATGTTTTTTTAATCTGTTTACGATAGTATTTAATTGCAATATTTCTTCTTCCATTAATAGCCTGTTCAATAGCTGTATTTGGTGCTTTTTCATGGTAAAACAATCTTCAAGTACCCAATTTAGTATGGCATTCGTTTCATCTATACCATAAATCGGGATAAGTTCGGACTTGGCATTTTCAAAAAAATTAAGGATATCTACATTCATGATATGGGTTGCAACATACAAAAATCCTTACTTTCGCGAACATGCACAATCATGAAATGTATATGCTTAGATGTATTGAATTGGCCTGTAAAGGGGAGGGAATGGTAGCACCAAATCCGATGGTGGGCAGTGTATTGGTTCATGAAAACCAAATCATAGGTGAGGGCTGGCATCAAAAATACGGAGCTGCTCATGCTGAAGTAAATGCGATAGAATCTGTAAATAACAAGGCACTCATAGCTTCTTCTACGCTATATGTTAATTTAGAGCCTTGTAGTCATTTTGGTAAAACGCCACCTTGTGTAAATTTGATTATTGAAAATAAAATTCCGCGCGTTGTGATAGGCATTACTGATCCCTTTGAAAAAGTTTCGGGCAAAGGAATACAGATATTAAAAGATGCGGGTGTAGAGGTAATTACAGATGTCCTAAAACAAGATTGTGAATATGTAAATAGACGTTTTATAAAGTTTGTAACCCAGAAACAACCATATGTTATTTTGAAATGGGCACAAACAAAAGATGGTTTTATTGCTCCTAATGCATCGGAACTAACCGCATCAGAATTTGAAATAAAAAGACATATCACAGGCTTTGTGGTACAAAAGTTGGTACACAAATGGCGTAGTGAAGAGGACTCTATTTTGGTGGGAAACAAAACCATCATCTCTGATAATCCTGCCTTGAATGTGCGAGTGTGGAACGGACGCAATCCATTGAGGATAACAATTGATAAAGATAATAAACTTAATGCAGGAGGTTATAAATTCTTTGATGGTCAACAACCTTCTTTGATATTCTGCGAAAAGAAGCCTAATCGCAAAATAGCTAATCTCGAATATGTAATAATCAATTTTGAAAAAGCAATTTGGCCACAAATACTTTCAGCATTGTATGACAGAAATATACAATCTCTAATTATAGAAGGGGGTAGGTTTACTCTAAATTCCATTGTTAGAACTAAGTTTTGGGACGAAGCCCAAGTGTTTACCACAGATGCATTATTGAATAATGGGGTGGAGGCGCCTGTAATTAATGGGAATTTGGTATCCGAATCAATTATTGATAAATCATATTTACGTATCTATCAAAACGCATGATATATTTATTGCTTAGCATTTTTTTTAGCGTAGTTTCAGTATCGTTTTTCAAATTATTTGAACATTATAAAGTAAAAACATTTAATGCAATTGCTGTAAATTATCTAAGTTGTTTTGCGCTTGGAAATTTCTTGTCAAATGAAAATATATTGACAGAGGGTGTCTGGCAAGAGCCTTGGGTATTGTATGCAATTATCTTGGGAGTACTTTTTATTTCTATTTTTTATACCATAGGCAAAACATCACAATTGATGGGCATGTCGGTGAGTATGGTTTCTGCAAAATTATCTGTGGTAATACCAGTATTTATTGCAGTTTTCTTCTTTAATGAGACGTTTAATCTAATAAAATTAAGCGGTGTTATTACTTCATTGGTGGCAGTTGTGCTCATAAGTTTGGGGAAAGAAGCTAGTCAAGGGAAGTCCTTTTGGGTTTTACCTTTGATTGTTTTTTTGGGAAGTGGATTAATAGATTCGCTTCTAAATTATATTGATATGCATTTTATTCCACCTGCTGATGCAGCTACGGTCATTACAACTGTATTTGGAATTGCCGGAATACTTGGAATAATTGTCTTATTGCTTAATGCTATTCGCAACCGTAATAAATCCATATTGCTCAAAAAGGAAATTTTTTGGGGCATTGCTTTAGGAATACCAAATTACTTTTCTATGTATTTTTTGTTGAAAACCATTGGGCATTATCAAGAAGCATCTTTCATATTTCCAATAAATAATATTGCTATAGCAGGCTTATCTACGTTGGTTTCTTACAGGGTATTTAAAGAAAATCTTACCAAACATAATATAGTAGGATTATTACTTGCTTTTGTTTCCATATTGATTTTGTCTTTTAGGTAAAATAGTTTCTTGATACCTATTAATCCATTGCTGAGCAAGCTCTATGATTATATATAGATAAGGGACGTAAATTCATTGCATATCCTTTCTTTATTAAAATTGAAACCGAATTTAAAGTACAACAGCAAGAAAGTAAAAAACAATACCCTTAGCAGCGCAACATAATTTGCTTTTTGTTTTAGTGAAAAATGGTGCTTTTGGCTAGAAAAAATCGATGAGTGACAATCATCATATAGTGGTAAACTTTTTATTTGAAACATAAAAAGTATTCATCCCTCAAATTATTTATTGATATTTGTAATTGCTATGGTTCAAAAAACAATATTATTTATTTTAGCCCTGATACCTTTGTTTTCGCTAGCACAGCAGCAACAAGTGTTGCCCTTTTCTTCTTATACAAAGTGGGCAGAAACCTTTCCAGTTATAACCACGCGAACAAAGAATGAGCAAATTAACCTTTCATGGCTGAAGACTAATTTGCCTGAAATTGCTAGTTATGATCAGGATTTGAAGGACCTATATACCAAACAAAGTAAAATAGGAACACATACCTTCTATCAACATTATTTGAAAGGGAAACCAGTATGGGGAAGTTATATCAAAGTTGATGCCCTTAGGAATGGAGAAACAATTATACACAAGCATTTGGTATCTGTTTCCGAACAACCAGGCTCAATATCAAACATACTTTTTACACATTGGTTGGTGATGCAAAATACCGTATTGCCTGTATTTGTAAGCCAATCTGGAGATTTGCAAAGCATGGCCACAAGCAGTGGTGAGTTGATTTTCGAACGAGATATGCGCAGGTTCTTTCATCATGATGATACATTGGTTACTGGAAAGGTATTTCAACCTGATCCACTTTCAAGTGCAGGAGTGATATATGGTCAAGACGGTATTTGGTTACATTACAACGACAGTGATTATGCCTTAATAAATAACGAACGGAAAATGGTTTCATTTAATGTAACCATGGAAGGGGATAGTTTTGTGCTTAAGAACCAATATGTACAAGTGATAGATTTTGCACCGCCATTTAATGGAATTACCAAATCAGCAACACCAAGTTTTGATTTTCTTCGAAGTACATCTCATTTTAAAAATGTGATGGTATACTACCACATTAATCATACACAAAAATATTTGCAAGGCCTGAACTATTCCCTAGTTCAGTATCCCATTAAAGTTGATGCAAGTGCCACAACAGGAGACAATTCTTTTTTTAGATTTGATCCCGATACCTCGCTCAATTTTGGTTTAGGGGGTGTACCGGATGCAGAAGATGCAGATGTTATTGTTCATGAATATACCCATGCGGTCTCTTATGACATCAACCCAACACCAAACATGATTACCGAGAGACTAAGCATTGAAGAAGGAACATGCGATGTGATGGCGGCTTTGCGGTCTAAACAGTTTACGCCTTTTAACTATAGAAGTATGTTTAATTATGACGGTCCAAATCCTGTAACCCCGGGATATCCCAGATTTTGGGCTGGTAGGAATGGCAATTCATCCAAGACATACGACAATAAAATTGGCAGTGTTTATGCTGATTCAGAAATTTGGTCATCATGCATGTTAGACATAAGCGAGGCCATTTCGCCCGATACCCTTATGGATATTTTGCTTACCTCTATCTCACTATTTACATCAACCACTACTATGCCTCAGGCAGCTCAAGCCATGCTTATAACAGATAGTTTGCTTTACAACGGAAAGCATATGCTTACTATGGGCATATATTTTAATGCTAGAAAATTTGGCAATTTCCCAGTTGGGCTAGTTGAGCAAAAAATAAAAAATGAAACGTTGTTCGCAATATATAATTCTGTTGGGTTTGCTAACGGAAACGAGCCTATGACTATTCAAATAAAAAATCCAAAGCCTTATCATTTACGCATTATCGATGTTCAAGGACGTGTTGTTTACAACAAACAAAACGAAATGCTTCAGAGTGACATTTTACCTGATGGATTTACTTCGGGTATGTATATTTTGCAAGTAATTCAAGAGGGTGAAACATATAGTCAACGTATCGCAAGATTTTGATAGCCAAATAGGTTGCAAATCATTTACGCAAAACCGTCCCATTTCGCAAATTATTCTCAATATTTGTAGTGAATGATACCACGTCATAAAATTGATGAAATTTTAGATGCTGCCCATATCGAAGATGTGGTAGGAAGCTATATCACGCTTAAGAAGCGTGGCTCAAGCTTGCAAGGTTTGTGTCCTTTCCATAATGAGAAGACACCTTCATTTAATGTCTCGCCATCGAAAGGCATTTATAAATGCTTTGGATGCGGCAAGGCAGGCAACTCACTCAATTTCGTAATGGATTATGAGCACCTTGATTTTATGGGTGCTTTAAAACTATTGGCCGATCGGTACAATATTGAACTTCCAAAGCAAGAAATTTCATTAGAAGAGATAACCGAAGAAAAACGCAAGCAACAAGAAAAGGAGAGCCTGCAAGTATTAAATAATTACGCACTAGAATATTTTGAAAAAATCTTGCAAGAAGATGAAGAGGGTCGATTGATTGGCCTTTCATATTTTGAAGAGCGTGGATTTAGACCTGAAATTATCTCAAAGTTTAAATTGGGTTTTGCTAAGGAAGCTTGGGATCATTTCTATCAAGAAGCTATTAAAAATGGATTCTCTGAAGAGATGTTACTAAAATCAGGATTGGTAAAAAAATCAGATCAAGGCAAGCTCTATGACGCTTATCGATCGCGTGTTATATTCTCTATTCACGGATTAAATGGTAAGCCTATTGCCTTTGCCGGTCGAATACTTAAAGCCAAAGACGAGAAAAGTCCAAAATATGTAAACTCACCCGAGACCGATTTATACCACAAGAGCAATGAATTATATGGGTTATTCTTTGCAAGGCAAACCATATCAAAACAAGATTTTGTATATCTGGTAGAAGGGTATACCGATGTAATCAGTTTGCATCAAGCAGGCATTGAAAATGTTGTAGCTTCATCAGGCACATCACTTACCGAAAACCAAATAAAATTAATCAAACGGTTTACACAAAATGTAACCGTGTTGTATGATGGTGATGCAGCCGGTATCAAAGCATCTTTAAGGGGAATTGACATGCTACTAGAAGCAGGACTAAATGTTCGCATAGTATTGTTTCCGGATGGTGAAGACCCAGATAGTTATTGCAAGAAACTAGGCCCATTGCCATTTGCAGCATTTTTAGATGAGCATAAACAGGATTTTATCTTATTCAAAGCTGGATTGCTACAAGCCGAAGCAGGTAACGATCCTATCAAAAAGGCTGAACTGCTTAGGGATATTATGTTATCTATTGGTAAAATACCGGATGCGTTTAAACGGGCCAATTTTACTAGAGAATGCAGTAAGATATTAAAAACTGATGAACAACTTCTTGTAAATGAATTAAACAGGGTACTAAGAAATAAATTATCTGCGGAGGCTCGAACCGAAATTAAGCCAGCCGAAGATACCCCAAATTCATACGAGGAGGAAATTCGCCAATTAATTGAAACCCAATCGCAGGATTATCCAGAGAAAGAACTACTTCGCATTTTACTAAGATTTGGTGATAAACCCTATAATGAAGCCTTTCACGTTGCTTCTTTCATCCTTCATGAAATAAATATTCAAGAGATTGAAATTGAAAATCCGGTGGTGAAAGATATATTTCAGTTTGTGGCAACATGTCTACACGATGAGAAAGAATATATCAAGGCATTAACAAATAGCGAAGATCCAAAAATGAGTAGACTTATTGCTGATTTGCTAAGTGAAAAATATATATTAAGCAAAGAAGGTTGGAAGCGTTTTGATGTAGAAATTGAAGATGATGAATTAACCTATAAACATCAAACAGAGTCAGCACTCCTTATGCTATACATAAGGCATAACGAAATGCTTATTCAACAAAATCAAAAAGATTTCAATTCTGTTTCAGAAGAAGAGCTTATAAATATGATGTCAGTACACAAATTATTGTTAGAGGAGCGCACAAAACTGACTTCCAAATTAGGAACAGTGATTATCAAATAATTTATATATTTATTTCAATGCAAATGCTGAGTTTGCAACAATAATACCGTCTAAATATATTTCTACATTATATGTTCCGGGTGATAAGATACGTGCTTCATTCTCGAAATTTAAACACATATTGGCTTTCTCATTTTTGTAGCTAAATACTTGTGATGCAGTTGCGGCAATTGTTTGTCCATCAGCAGTGGTGAATTCTGTTTTTGTGTATGCAGCAAGAATTTTTCCACTTGGCTCAGTTACTACAGCATAAGCTGTTCTATCGCCCGGTTTGGCTATCTTGTTTTCAAGTACAGTGAAACAAATATCAATCTTATTGGTACGCTTGGCTATAGATGTTTCTATATACTTACCTGACCCTTTTTTCTTAAAAGCGCCTATTTGAAGGTATTCTGCTTGTAATGTTGAAGCTGTATTAACTTTTTGTTGAAGGTTGCGTTTTTCATCAGTAAGTGTATTTACAGAAGCATTTAGTGATTCGTTTTGAGACTTAAGTAAGTTGTTTTCAGTAATCAATTGATCAATCTTTTCAAGATATTCATCGCGGTTGCGCTTAAGCTCGGCCAATTCTGTTTTTAGTTTTGAGTTAAGTTTTTTGGCATCTTTCTCGTTTGCAATCAACTTTCTTATTTTCTGTTCTTGTTTTGCGAGCTGTTCATTGGCATCATTTAACATGCTATCTAGATTAGATGATATACCACGGTATTTCTCTAATTCCATTTCTATAGAAGATAATTCTTTTTCTAATTCTACCCTTACTTCAACCATGCTATCAATTTTGATTTCATGTGTTTCAATTGTTTGGCCTTGTTTGCGCATTTGCATTAAGTTACCTATGATTGATAAAGCAAGTAAAATAATGAGTAAAAGGGTAACGCGTTTTTGTTTTGATTCAGTAGAATTTGTCATGTCATTCTTATGTTTGTTGCACCAAAAATATCATAAAGTTTTAATATTGTAACGTTTATTTGCATCAATGAAGTATTTTTTAATTGCTGGTGAGGCAAGTGGTGATAATCATGCGGCCGATTTAATCAGGGCCATTAAAGTCCGTGATGCACAAGCTGAATTTGCATTTTGGGGTGGCGATGCCATGGCAGACGCAAGTGATGGGTTGCGAATGCATTATAAAGAATATTCTATCATGGGATTTATCGAGGTACTGCTACAAATCAGGAAAATTTCAAATATGATGACGCAATGCAAGTCACATATTATGGACTTTAAGCCAGATGTAGTCATATTAGTTGACTTTCCAGGTTTTAATCTTCGTATTGCAGAATTTTGCAAGCAGCAAAGCATTAAAGTGATATATTATATAGCGCCCAAAGTTTGGGCTTGGAAAGAAGGTCGTGTAAAAAAACTTGAACAATTCACCGATAAGGTATTGCTTATACTGCCTTTTGAAGAAACATATTTCAATAAGTTTAAAGTAAATGCCGTTTTTGTAGGAAATCCATCATATGAGCAAGTAAATAAATTTGTTCCCGATAAAATGTTTGTTAAGAACCATTTAACTGAAAATAAACCATTAATTGCCCTATTGCCCGGAAGTCGCAAACAAGAAATTAAGCAAATGCTTCCATTGATGTCTGAATTGGCAATTACATATCCAAATTTTCAATTTATAGTTGCCGGTGCGCCATCGCTTCAGCAAAAAGATTATCAAAAATATACGGCCCCTAATCTAAATGTAGTCTTCGGCAAAACTTATGATATTCTTTCATATAGCAAGGCTGCTATTGTATGTAGTGGTACTGCGACATTGGAAACAGCTTTGTTTGGAGTGCCACAAATTTGCGGTTACAAAGGCAATCTCATTTCTTACTTAATTGCGCGAATGTTAGTAAACATAAAATACATCTCATTAGTCAATCTTTGTTTAAATAAGCCATTGATCAAAGAGCTTATTCAGTTTGATTGGAATAAAGAAAATGTGCAAAGGGAGTTCGAAAAAATTATAGGAGGCCAAAGTAGGGAAGAGATGTTAGCAGGTTATCAGGATCTAAAAAATCTTCTACAATTCGAGAAGGCGTCTGAGAAAGCAGCTGATGAGATTTTAGCCGTGTTGACATAAAAAAAGCGACTATTTTATTAGCCGCTTTTCGATTTTTTATTGCTTAAGTTGAAGGTTTTTTATTTCTGCTCTTGCAAAGCAGGTAAATTTATCTTTATAAGATAATATGTGCCAAAGAATATTCCACTGTACATCAAATCACTGAAAAGCGTATTGTGAAAGAACGGAATGGCCATTACATAACTTTGTATTAAGCCAGCAGCACTAGTAGGGTAAAGTCCAACACTCCAAAATCCTTGAGCCCAAACAGCAAAATTTGTTATAATAAAAAATGCAATGGATGCCAAAAGAGAACTTACCCCAATTCGGGCAACATGTTTATTATTTGATAAAATACCACGCCCAAGTAAAGTAATCAAAACGAATGTACCGTAAACAACCAATACTTGCTCGGGATATGCCCATCCGTTGAATCCCATTAATGCATCACCCAACAGCAAGCTTAATATAGGCATTGCTATTGCCACATAGATATTGCTAAAGAATGCACCTGAAAATAAAGCCATTGCACCCAACGGGCTAAAATTTGGTTCGTGATCAACTAATCGTATAAATGCTGCACTGAAAACAACAACAGCTAAAAGGATGAAATTCTTTTTCATATTAAAATATTAATGAATTGCGAAAGTAAGTTTGTATTTCAAACAAACAAAACGAGTTATCAAAAGACAATGTGAATAACCGTTTATCTTGTTTTTTTAACCTTTGATAAATAACTTGTTTAAAATATTCAAACAAAATAGCCAAATTGCAGCGCAAACAATAAACAGACATATGAAAAAATTATTCTTATCGGCTTTTATGGTAATGGCAGTAGTGATGTTAAAAGCACAAACACCGCCAGCTACCTCAAATCAGCCCCAATTGCTTGAGAAAGTAACTGCCAAACCTGGAGAATTGATTATTGCCTACGAAAAATGGCAATTGCCCAACGGCTTGATACTTTATATCCATGAAGATCACTCTGATCCAATTGTACATGTTGATGTAACCTATCATGTTGGTTCAGCTCGCGAAACACCAGGAAAATCTGGATTTGCTCACTTTTTTGAGCACATGATGTTTCAAGGTTCGGAACATGTGGCCGATGAAGAACATTTTAAAATTGTAGAAGGTGCAGGGGGAGATATGAATGGAACCACGAACCGTGATAGGACTAATTATTTTGAAACCTTGCCCAAAAATTATCTAGAAACTGCACTTTGGCTAGAGTCTGATCGCATGGGTTTTTTACTTGATTCGGTAACACAAGCAAAATTTGAAACACAGCGCGCAACAGTAAAAAATGAAAAAGACCAAAGAGTAACGAATGTTCCTTACGGACGCACAGATGAAATTAAAGACCAAATACTTTATCCGTCTAATCATCCATATAACTGGCCTACAATTGGATACGTAGAAGATCTTGATAGGGTAGGCGTAGATGATTTGAAAAACTTTTTCATGCGCTGGTATGGACCCAACAACGCGAGTTTAGTGGTTGCTGGTGATGTTAACCCGAAAGAAGTTTTAGACATGACTATGAAATACTTTGGATCAATACCACGTGGACCAGAAGTGCGTAAGCAAAAAGTTGAGGCTGTTCGTCTGCCTCAAAATGTTTATGCCAATTATGGCGACAATATTGTTTTACCTTTAATGCAAATGGTTTATCCATCTGTGCCTTCTTATCATCCAGATGAACCAGCTTTGGATATTCTTTCTTCAATTTTAGGTCAAGGAAACAACTCTATTTTCTACCAAGAAATTGACAAGAAAGAAAAAGCACTAAGCTCTTTTGCATACAATTATACCAGCGAATTAAGTGGAGAATTTACAATAGCAGTGTACCAATATCCAACTTTTGCTGTTGAAGAAGTAATCAATCCAGAAGACCTAATAAAAAAAGCGTTTGAAACATTTGAAGCACGAGGTGCCACTGATGATGATATTGCTCGTGCCATCGGAGAAATAGAAAGTCAATTGGTAAGCTCATTGCAAAGTATTGGTGGAAAAGCCTCTATTTTAAGCCAATGGCATTATTTGTTGCCCAACAAATCAATGAATCTAGACCAAGAATTAGCGCGCTACAAAAAAGTTACAAAAGAAGATGTGATGCGTGTATACAGACAGTATTTGAAAGGAAAATTTGCAGCAATTGTAAATGTGTTTCCTAAGCAAGGCAACTCATCTGAACAAAAAGAAGAGACTAAGCTAACCAATTCTTCTGGAGCTACCTCTGGTGAACTTGAATACAAAGGATTATCTTATAATCGTGCAAAAGACAACTTCGACCGTAGCAAACGTCCAGAGATAAAAGAGTTTGAGACCCCATCTGTACCTATTGTTTACAACAAAAAAACAACGAATGGATTGAGCATTGTAGGTACAACCAATAATGAGATTCCAATGGTTACAATGGTGCTTACACTTAAAGGTGGAAATGTGATTGCCAATGATCCTAAAAAAGCAGGATTAGCTACGCTTACTGCTCTAATGATGAACCAAGGAACACAAAAATACACAGCAGAACAATTCAGTAGCGAACTTTCAAAATTAGGAAGCGACATTTCGGTAAGTGCATCAAATTTCAGTACTACTGTTGTAGTCACATCCAGAAAAGAAAATATTGATAAAACCCTTGTTTTGCTTGAAGAGAAATTAATGCGTCCAAAATTTACACCAGAAGATTTCAAACTTCAACAGCGCCAATTAGCTGAGGAGATAAACTCTTCAAAAGTATCTGGAGGTTATTTGGCACAACGTGCTTATGCAACTTTATTGTATGGTAAGAATATGATGTCTGAGCCTTCAACAGGAAGTATTAAAACAATCAAAAGTTTTACTACAAAAGATATTCAGTACTACTATGACAATTTCTATTCACCTAGCCAGGCAACATTGGTTATAGTAGGAGCTGTGAGTGAGCAAGAAATCATGCCTAAACTAGATTTCTTAAGCAAATGGCAAGGTAAACCTATTGTTATGCCAGAATTAAAAATCACAGGCACACCCGCTCCTAAACAACCTACCGTTTATTTAGTTGATAAATACAAAGCATCACAATCAGAAATTCGTGTAGGAAATGTAGCCATGCCATATGATTACAATGGAAAATTCTATAGAGCCAATATTATGAATTACCCACTTGGTGGAAATTTTAATAGTAGATTGAATCTTAACTTAAGAGAAAATAAAGGCTTTACATATGGTGTACGCTCTTACTTTAGTGGAAATAAATATGCCGGAAACTACACCGTATCGCTTGGTGTTAGGGCAACTGCAACAGACTCTGCCATTAAAGAAATAATGTATGAGATCAAAAATTATATTGCTACAGGCATTCAGCAAGAAGAGTTGGATTATGCAAAAAAATCATTGGGACAAAGTGATGCATTGCGTTATGAAACACAATATAGCAAAGCTGGTTTCTTAAGCGAAATGGTAAATAATGAGCTGCCTAGTAATTTTGTGGATGAGCAAAACAAAATTTTACAATCTCTTACTAAGTCAGATATTGATATAATGGTTAAAGAACTTATTATACCTGAGAATATGTATATTGTTGTTGTTGGTGACAAAGACAAAGTAACATCTGGATTGCAAAAGTTGGGATATAAAGTAGTTGAGTACAAAGTAGAATATTAATCATTTAGTAAAAAAACATAAAAGCGGCAGTAAATTCATTTACTGCCGCTTTTTTTTTATGGGAATAAATGTTAGTATTTATAATTTGCAGCATATTCATGAATTCAAAGACATTCGCAATAAACCATCATATTCTTAATCAAACATTAACCCTATTACCTGATAAAGCAATTTATTGGATAGAACAAGAAGTACTTGTATTCAGTGATTTGCATTTAGGTAAGGCTATGCATTTTCGGAAAAACGGTATTCAAGCACCGCTTTCAATACTAAGAAAAGAAATAACACATATCACCGAATTGCTACTTCAGCATAAACCTAAAACCATAGTTATTGTAGGTGATTTGTTTCATAGTGATATCAATTCGGAATGGTATGAATTTGAAAAGCTTGTTGATTCATTTAGCCATATTGCTTGGTATTTGGTAAGAGGAAATCATGATACTATACCGGCATATTTGTTAAAGTTGAATGGCATAGCTGTGAGCACCTCCTTGGTAATTGATCCATTTATATTTGTACATAAACCTGATGTGCATCCCTCGAAATATGTAATCAGTGGACATATTCATCCAGGTGTTACCTTGAATGGCAAAGGGAGACAACAAGTCCAATTACCCTGTTTTTATTTTGGCTTAGATTATGCATTGTTACCTGCATTTGGTAAATTTACCGGAATTGAGTTGATAAGGCCGTCAAAAAATGATTATGTTTATGGCGTAACACAAACTCACGTTATATCATTATATCCATGAAGAAATTATACATCTTATTTGTTGCTTTTAGTTTTTCAAAATTAGTAACTGCACAGCATGCAATAGAAGCACCCATGTTTCAGCCAACTGTTTTGCTCGAAATGTTTTCATCTGAAGGATGCTCAAGTTGCCCATTGGCCAGTAAGTTTATGGGCGAAATATTGGATATTGCAGACTCAACCAATTCACCTGTATTTGTACTCGATTATCATGTAGATATTTGGAACCGCTCAGGTTGGGTTGATCCTTTTAGCGATTCGGTGCACTCAATGATGCAAGCCGAATATATGAAAAAAGTTGGACAGGTAGCATTGTTTACTCCAATGCTCTTTGTTAATGGTAAATTTGGATTGGCAGCTGGGGAGCGCAAAGATGTTGGTAATGCCATTTATAATGGGCTTTCAGAATATGCCAAAGTTTCGATGACGCTAAATGCTGCATTGTTAAAAAATGCCAATTACTTAAATGTATCTTACAATATGAACACCAATTTGAAAATTGACAGCATACAGGTGGTATTTGTTTTGGCTGAAAAAAATATTGTAAGCAGGCCTACATCTGGTGAAAATAAAGGCATCACAATTGTTCATCATAATGTAGTGCGCAGGTTTAAGATCTTTTCACCAAAAGTACTAACAGACCTAGTTCAATTTGAACTTCCACCAGATACAGATTTGTCCAAATATGTTTTGATAGGTTATGTGCGAAATAGAAACACTTGGGAGGTTTACACAAGTGATGAACTTAAATTTAAAACTCAGTAGCTTAATTATTGGATTACAGGTAATCCCTCTTTCTGCCAGCTGCTAAATCCTCCATCTAAGTCGTATACATTCATAAATCCCTTTATTTTCATCATTTGCACACATTCATCACTGCGTCCACCCGAGGCGCAATACACATAATAAATGGCATTTTTGTCTAACTTATTAATTTCTGCTTCAAAGTTGTCATCAAATATATTTAGTAATCGGGCACCTTTTAGATGGCCTTTGTTATACTCACCAGGAGTACGAACGTCAATAAGGACGCCATTTTGTTTATTCATCGCCTCTTGAAAAGCAGCAGGCGAAAGCAACTGAATGTTTTGTTGAGGTGCAGCCGTATTTGAAATAGCGGGTTTAGAACTTTGGCCACACGATATGAAAGTGAATACGATAATGATGTGTAGGGTGAATATTATTTTTTTCATATTTATGAATACGATTTTTTGGCAATATACTATAGAAATAATATTCTTTTGGTAGAAGGATTTGCTTTGTATAAATTGTGTGCATAAAATCAAATTGCAAGGAATAATAACAAGTTGA
>JBIINH010000069.1:0-11194 GCA_044337585.1 Bacteroidia bacterium | reverse complement strand
TTGCTAACAAATGCTTTTACTTGAATGCCCATCCACTTACCATAATTGCGATCAGCTGCTATCAAGTCTACTCCGGAAACGTTGTTGAGGCTAGACAAATAAACTTTCATTTCCATTTCGTAAGAAATGGTTACTGTATGGTTGATTACGAATGACCACTTATTATTCTCAAACTTGAAAGTACAATGAGCCATGTCTAATCCATCAAGTGAAGTGCCACTCATCGTACCAATCACATTATAAGTTTGTTTCATGTTGCAATGTATAAATCATAACCGTTGTTTGACACTAATTTTTACTTTTCAATTATTTTATTTAGGTTGCTGTATCAATTGTTATAATCATGACTGCATCAAGAAGAAATTTCATAAAACAAGCTGCTGTAGGTCTTTTTGCAGGAGGCCAACTTACAGATTCATTGGCTAATTCTATTCCAAAACTAGGTGAAGTAGATGATGAAGAAATGTATTGGAAACTTATGCGTCAGCAATTTCCTTTAACCAATAAACGTATTTACCTAAACAATGGCACAATGGGTCCTTCGCCTTATCCGGTTATACAAGAAATGAATCGCGCAATGACCGAAACTGATGTAAACGGTAGCTATGGAGGATGGGAAAATTCCCATAAAATAATAGGCGATTTTGTTGGAGCTGATGAAACTGAAATAGCCCTCACTATGAACGTAACTCAAGGCATCAATATTGTGTGCTGGGGATTGCCTCTAAAGAAGGGTGATGAAGTTATTATAACAACTCACGAGCATGGCGGAAATGCATTGCCATGGCTGAATCGGGCAATGAAAGATGGCATTGTGTTAAAACCTTTCACCCCTGCAATGACTGCCGAAGAAACACTTCAGAGAATACAAAGCACTTACACCTCAAAAACCAAAGTGATTGCCGTGCCGCATATTTTATGCACACAGGGACAAATATTACCAGTAAAAGAAATTGCAAATTGGGCCAGAAGTAAAGGTCTCTTTGTTTTTTTTGATGGTGCACATGGACCTGGAATGGTGCAACTCAATTTGAAAGAAATGGGTTGTGATGCATATGCAAGTTGCTGTCACAAATGGATGTTGGGCCCCAAAGGTACAGGATTTTTATATGTGCGCAAAGATGTGCAGCAAACACTCGTACCAATTTTCATTGGTGCAGGAAGCGACAAAGGATTGTGGAACATGAATGTGAAACCTCCTATGATGGGAGCGCTGGCAGATACTGCTCATCGTTATTATGGGGGCACCATGAATAATGCCTTATTTAAAGGTGTAGATGCCAGTATTTCGTTTATCAATCAAATTGGCATGAACAATATACAACAAAGGCTTACCTCACTTGCTGGATATGCACAACAACAGCTGATTGCATTAGGTGATAAAATAGAAATGCTTACACCAACCGAAGAAAAATCACGAGGTGGAGTAATTGGTTTTAGAATAAAAACTACAGATTCAAAAACGTTTTACGAACGTTGTCAACGAGAGTCAATCACCATTAGGCAAGTGCATGAAAATGGGCTTAATTCTTTGCGCTTATCAACCCATATATACAACAATAAGACTGAAATTGACAAACTGATTGCGCTTGTAAAAGACAGCTAAATTTCTTCGATGGTTAATTGCTCGAGTATATCGGCAATCTGATCAAAATCTTTTATACCGGGGCGTTCTTCTTCTCCACCGATAATATTGATGCCAAACGGATGTTGGCTTTGTACCCAGTTTTTTATATCACCTGTATGTGTATCTAATCCCCATATAATGCGGTAATCGTTGGCAAGTTTCAATGCATGTGTTGTATCAAAATCAGGGTTGTGACTTCCTACATAAAAATGAAATGCATCGGCAACTGAAGCGTACGCTTGAAGTTCATTTCTCAAAGACGCTTCGTTGTATTGCTCTATATCCACTTTTTTGATGATGGCTTGGTTGAGTGTTTTTAGTTCGTCCGGATAGCATCCGTTTTCCACTTCTATCACATCTATATTCAGCAGTTCGCTGATATCTGAAATTTCCTGTATCGATTGGTTGCCAAACTCGCCTACCACTACAGTTCCTGCAATCCAATCAATGATTTCTTTGGCTTTGATGGGAACGATGTATTGGGCTTGGGTTGGGTCAAAACAAAAACCAATATAATCAATTCCTGCGGCAGCTGCATAGCGTGCATCGCTCAAGTTATTTACCGAGCCAAGTTTAATTTTTGTAAGAAATGCCATGCAGCAAATGTAGTTGAAATGCGAATGATGTATATTGCATTCATGGTGCAAGCATCAACTTTTTTTGAAGATGTATATGAGGTTGTGAAACTCATTCCAAAAGGACGAGTGACAAGCTATGGTGCCATTGCTAAATATTTGGGTGCTGCAAAAAGCAGTCGATTGGTTGGATATGCCATGAATACTTCTCATGCTTATCCAAATATTCCCGCACACCGTGTGGTTAATCGTGCAGGGGTGCTCACCGGAAAACATTTTTTTGGCTCACCTACGCGTATGCAAGAGTTGTTGGAAAACGAGGGAATAAAAATTGTGGCGGATGTGGTGGTTGATTTTGAAAAACATTTCTGGGATCCAATGAAAGAGCTGGAATGTTAATATACAAAAAAGGCCGGCAATGTTGCCGACCTTTTGTATAAAACAAACTTTGGTTATTTTTTCTTTCCGTCTTTCTCTTCTGTAGCAGCTGATTGAGCAGCACGGGTAGTTTTAACCGTTACTATCGGGTTGTTAGGAGCATCAAGAATGGTCATATTTTCCACATTAATTTCTCCAACTTTAATTGATTTACCGATATCTAGGTTATCAATATTTACGGTAATAAAATCAGGCATTTGTGTAGGAAGCGCTCGTATGTTCAACTTTTTAGACTGAACAATAAGTTTACCACCTGCACGCACACCCACTGAATTTCCTTCGAATTTTACAGGAATCTGAAGCACAATTGGCTTGTCGTCCTGAATTTCAAGAAAGTCAGCATGCATGATGCTGTCATTTACCGGGTGAAACTGAATATCTTTCAGAATCGAGCGGTAGATTTTACCTTCAATCTCCAATTTTACTTTGTAGGTGTTCGGAGTGTACACCAGTGATTTGAAGTCTTGAGCATACATTGAAAAATGAATGTGCTCGCTTCCACCATACAATACGCACGGCACTTTACCCTCGTTTCGGATTGCTTTGGTAGATGATTTACCAACTCCGTCCCGCAAGTAACCAAACATGGCAACTGATTTCATAATTGTTATTTTTATTTAATTGATTAGTGAGATTTTTGTTCTTTTTTTATTTCAAATAGTGAACTGATTGATCCAAATTCTGTCACATTGTGAATGGCATTGGCAAACAATTCGGCTACTGAAAGTACTTTTATTTTGGGGCTTTGCTGGCGAAGCGGGATTGTATCACAAACAACCAACTCATCCAACACACTGTTCTCTATATTTTCATAAGCCTTTCCTGATAATACAGGATGCGTACACATAGCCCTTACACTTAGTGCTCCTCTGTCTTTTATTAATTGTGCTGCTTTGGCAAGTGTATTACCGGTATCTATAATATCATCTACCATAATCACATCGCGACCCGAAACATCACCAATTAGGTTCATCGAAGCGATTTCATTGGCGCGTCTACGTTCTTTGTCTACAATCACCATATCGCAACCCAATGCTTTGGCATAAATTCTGGCACGTGCGCTGGAACCCATATCAGGTGATGCAATCATGAGCGTGTCGCCAAAGTTTTGCTTACTGATATAAGGAATAAATATAACCGATGGGTCTAAGTGATCAACAGGGATTTCAAAAAAACCTTGAATTTGGGGTGCGTGTAAGTCCATGGTCATCACACGACTTACGCCAACTGCTTTTAGCATATCGGCTACTACTTTTGATCCAATAGAAACCCTTGGCTTATCTTTACGGTCTTGGCGAGCCATACCGAAGTAAGGGATTACTGCTGTAATATAATGAGATGATGCGCGTTTGGCTGCATCTATCATCAACAATAATTCAAGTAAATTATCAGATGGGGCAAATGTAGATTGAATGAAAAAAACATCGCATCCGCGCACTGATTCATTGATGCTTGGCTGGATTTCGCCATCACTAAATTTGCTTATTGTAATGTCTCCAAGCGATTGGCCATAGGCTGCCGCAATTTTCTCAGCCAAATACTTGGAATTGGTTCCTGAGAATAGTTTTACTTCATTTCTTGGCGACATACTTGACCGTTTATTATTGAAAAAATTGCCGGATTTTTTCAAATCCGGCAGGTTTTTGTTGACCGACTAGGGGTCGAACCTAGACTCTTCTGAACCAAAATCAGACGTGTTGCCAATTACACTATCGGTCAGTTTGGGGTGCAAATGTATGCTTTTCGGCAAATTGTGCAAAAGATTGTTTGAAAAAATTTATCGCCTCTTTTACTTATACACCCTTTTGAGTTTAAACTCTTTAACCGGTGCAATAACCAAAGGTACTTTTTCTACAGTAACCGAGCTGGTATCAAGACCAAATGCTTTTTCTTCTGTTAAACTCATTGAGTCTAATACGGCATAAGCATCCATCACCAATTCTTCCATAATGGAAAGTTCGTTTTCATAAGATAGGTGTCGCTTTAATACCACAAATCGAAAATCGCCTGTTACATTCATTTTACTTAATGATGCATAGCGTGATGTAACATCCACTTCGTGGTTACGCATCAATTCTTCTACTACCTTGCGGAAATAAAAATTAATTTTTTGTTCAACCCTAAATCCAAGTCTGAATTCAACTTTAATGATATCATGAGGAACCACATGGTCCACTTTGTATTCCATTTTGTAAGGCTCGTCTACCACATTTATATGCACAAACCAATATACATCTGCACGTTTAGGTTGTTTTTGTAGAATGGAGTAAATAATCTTACGCTCAATATCCATTAAATGATCAGCACTGGTGAGGTAAACCAAGTGGGTTGCAAATTTAGGAATGGACTCATCTTTGCTTAATTCTTGTAATGGTGTGAGGTAATCTTTCAGGTTTACAAATTCAGTAAGTCGGTTTTTAATTTTACGACCGCGGAACCAAACCCACATGATAAATATAAATAAGGCACTAACCAATAAAGTAAGCCAACCGCCTGAAGGAATTTTTTCAATATTGGCAATCATGAAGCAGGATTCAATAAAAAGGTAAACTATTCCAATAGTCCAAAAGAACCATTTTGGTGCACGAATTTTCTTTAAATAGTTCACCAATAATATAGTAGTCATCATCATTGTTGTGATAATGGCAAGACCATAGGCTGCTTCCATTTTAGATGATTCTTTAAAATATAAAACGATGGTTATACATCCAACCCAAAGTATCCAATTCATGCTAGGAACATAAATTTGACCTTTAGCGTCCGTAGGGTATTTAATAACCACTTTGGGCCAAACGTTTAATCGCAATGCTTCTGCAATAAGTGTAAACGACCCGCTAATCATAGCCTGACTAGCAATAATGGTTGCCAATGTAGCGATGATAATTCCCGATAGCAAAAACCACTGTGGCATAATGGCAAAAAACGGATTTAGGTTTGTTGCCTCGTTTCCAATTTGAGAAATAACCCATGCGCCTTGACCAAAATAATTTAATAATAATGCGCTCTTTACGAATATCCAACTCACCCTGATATTCTTTTTCCCGCAATGTCCCATATCAGAGTACAATGCTTCGGCACCTGTTGTACACAAAAATACGGCTCCCAACAACCAAAATCCGTGCGGATAATGTACCAATAAATTATATCCATATGCCGGGTTTAGCGCCTTTAGTACCTCAGGATGGTGGTTAATTGATATCGCACCTAAAATGGCTAACATGCTAAACCAAACGAGCATGATTGGGCCAAATGTTTTGCCTACAATATTGGTTCCAAGGCGCTGTATTAAAAACAGTAACGTAATAATGACAATTACAATAGGTATCGTTGGGATATTTGGATTTAAAATAAGCAGCCCTTCTACTGCTGATGATACAGAAATTGGGGGGGTAATCATCCCATCAGCTAGCAAAGCACAACCACCTACTATGGCTGGAAAAATTAAGAAAGGTTTTCGCCTTCTGATTAAGGCATAAAGTGAAAATATTCCACCTTCACCATTATTATCAGCACGAAGAACGATGATTACATACTTAATGGTGGTTTGTAAAGTAATGGTCCAAAAGATACATGATAACCCGCCATAAATTAAGTCCTCTGTTACGACCTTATTTGCAATAATGGCTTTGAAAACATACAAAGGAGATGTACCAATATCCCCAAATATTATTCCTAAAGCTACAAGCAACCCACCCGCAGACAGGGTGTTCATTTGACTATGAGGTCGTTTTTCTGACACAGTAGTTATTAATTAATCGTTGACAAATGTATTTATTGTCATGTGTAAACAAACAGAAATTGTTCACATCCTTAAAACGCCATCTCCGTAATGAAATAAAGCCTTACCAATTGCAAATCTTCTTTGGCAAATTCATTTCCATACTCATTCAAAAACAAGTCAATGGAATCTGTTTGGCATGTCCTTAGGTAATCCATCATCTCATCAATCGTATCTTCATCTGCCACATCTGCCACATATTGCTTTAATGATAATTTAGTTCCTGAAGTTACAATGCTTAGCATTTCGTCTAGCAACTCTGTCATGCTCATACCTAGTGAGCGGGCAATATCTGCAAGACCTATTTTTTTATCGATATTGGTGATAATGGCAATTTTTTTAGCCGATTTATTTACCACACTTTTTACCACCACATCTTCAGGCCTATCTATGCCATTTTCTTCAACATACTTTGCAATTAAATCAAGAAAAGGCTTACCAAACTTCATCGCTTTATTGCGGTTTACACCTGTAACCTTACTAAGCTCATCCATGGTTATAGGATACTTGAAAGACATTTCTTCCAATGATGGATCAGTGAAGATAACGTATGGCGGAAGATTCATTTGCTTACTTATTTTCTTGGTAAGGTCTTTCAACATTTCAAATAATTCTTCATCAAACACATTCTCTACCTCCACGCTGCTTTCATCATCATCAGCAACACGTTCAAATTTCTGATCAACCGGCATCTCAATTTTCACAGGTTTTTTCAAAAATGCTTCTCCTGTTTCGCTAATGCTAAGCAATCCGTAATTCTCAATATTTTTGGTTAGGTAGCCTTGAAGCAACAACGTGCGCATTACCGATTTCCAAAATATTTCCTCCCTGTCAATACCTACACCAAACAGCTTCATTTTTTGGTGATCAGCTAAGGCCACTTCGTGGGTTTTCTTCCCTACCAAAATATCAACTAAGTGGTCAATATTATATTGGCTATCTATTTCTTTGACAATCTGCAACGCACTTTTACACTCATCTGTTACATTTTCTTTAGCTTTTGGATGGCGACAATTGTCGCACATCTTATTGCATCCTTTGTCATCAAATTCTTCTCCAAAATAGTGCAATAGGAATTTTCTGCGACAGGTTGATGTTTCGGCAAATGCTTGCGTTTCAAAAATGAGTAAAGTTCCTATTTCTCTTTCGGCAACAGGTTTGTCTTTCAAAAACTTTTCTAACTTATCAATGTCTGAAGGATTGTAAAACAACAAACAATCGCCATCTAATCCATCGCGACCTGCACGGCCTGTTTCTTGGTAATAGCCTTCAATACTTTTTGGAATATCATAATGGATAACAAATCGCACATCTGGCTTATCTATGCCCATACCGAATGCAATGGTAGCGACAATCACATGGCAATCTTCCATCAAAAATGCATCTTGATGATTGGCCCTCGTTTTGGCATCTAATCCTGCATGGTATGGCAATGCTTTGATGCCATTTGCTTTAAGAACTTCGGCTATTTCTTCTACTTTTTTGCGGCTAAGGCAATAGATGATACCTGATTTATTTTTTCGGGCTTTGATGTAAGACACAACTTCTTTCATGTTGTCTGCCTTGTTTCCTTTACCCTTTATTTCATAGTATAGATTTGATCTGTTGAAAGATGATTTATACAAAGTGGCATCATTCATTTGCAAGTTTTTGATGATGTCCTGCTGCACTTTAGGAGTAGCTGTTGCGGTAAGTGCCACGATTGGAACATCTTTTATTTCCTTGACCATTTGCTTGATACGCCTATATTCAGGGCGAAAATCATGGCCCCACTCAGAAATACAATGGGCTTCATCTACAGCTACAAAAGATATATTGATACTTTTCAGAAACTCAATGGTTTCATCTTTCTTCAGTGTTTCAGGAGCTATGTATAACATTTTGGTATTGCCTCCGGTTACATCTGTTTTCACCCTTGTGATTTCTGTTTTGGTAAGGGACGAATTCATGAAATGGGCAACAGTATCGTGGCTAAACGAACGAATTTGGTCAACCTGATTTTTCATCAAAGCAATCAACGGTGAAATAATAATGGCAGTTCCTTCCATCATCAAAGCGGGTAGTTGATAACAAAGTGATTTTCCACCACCTGTGGGCATAATCACAAACGTGTCGTTGCCGGCAAGCAGGTTGTTAATGATGATTTCCTGATCACCTTTAAAACTATCGAACCCAAAGAATTCCTTTAGTCCCGCTTTTGCATCATAATTACCTGATGCATTTTTTGCGGTTGTTTTTGATTTAGTCGTTTTAGTCGGTTTTGTCGTCTCGGCTTTTACGGCTGATTTAGTTTTTGCCATAATATTGTTTATACAGAATGTTCTGATTGTTTTTAAAAAAGGGTAGCGAAGGTATAACGCAGACTTGTTTTTTTTTAATTAATATTGGAAAAGTTTCTTTGTATTGATAAAAGTCAGTTTTTTTGATTGATTTTTCAAATTAAAAATTTAATAACTCGAATTTAGAATGGTTAAAGACAAAAATCACTATGCCATTATTATGGCAGGTGGTGTGGGATCGAGGTTCTGGCCTTACAGCAGGGCAAGCTACCCTAAGCAATTTCTTGATATTTTAGGTGTAGGAAAATCATTGCTTCAGCTTACTTATCAGAGGTTTGCTGAGCATTTTCTGGAAGAAAATATTTTGATTGTGACCAATCAAACATATGTAGACATTGTAAATGAACAGATACCAGGCATAAAAAACGAAGCCGTTTTGGGTGAACCCAGCATGAAAAATACCGCTGCATGTATAGCTTACGCTGTTTCCAGAATTCACAAAATGAATACCCATGCCATCTGTGTGGTTGCCCCATCCGATCATTTGATTTTAGATGAATCAAAGTTTATGCACTTTATTGAGCATGCCATGAATTATGCCCGACAACAAAATGCGTTGGTAACGCTAGGAATTAGACCCAGCAGGCCTGATACCGGATATGGTTATATTCAATATGTGCCAGAGAGTAACAATAACGAGGTATACAAAGTAAAAACATTTACCGAAAAACCTTCGCTCGAAATTGCTGAAACATTTATAGAAAGTGGTGATTTTCTATGGAATGCGGGTATCTTTATTTGGAGTGTATCAGCCATCAAACAAGCATTTAAAGAATATCTTCCTGAGCATTATGCGTTGTTTAAAGAAGGTTCTAAAAGTTTTTTTACTCCCGATGAAAATAGGGCCATCCAAAATATATATGAGCAATGCCGATCGGTTTCCATTGATTATGGAATCATGGAAAAAGCTGATAATGTTTACGTAATTCCTTCCGAATTCGGTTGGAGCGATCTAGGTACTTGGACCTCTCTTTATGAAAACAGTGAGAAGGATGAAAAGGGAAATGTATTTAAAACCAAAAACCTGCTCTCATTCGATTCAACAAATTGTTTGATTTCGTCAAATAAACCTGATAAAATATACGTAGTGAATGGGGTTGATAACCTAATTATTGTAGATACGTTCGATGTGCTCATGGTATGCGACAAATCACGTGAGCAGGAAGTAAAGCAGATAGTTACCGAGATCAAACTTAAGTACGAAGACAAACATATTTGATGCTACAACCCCTCAAACCTGGAGATACGATAGGCATTGCAGCTACTGCACGCAAAATTTCATACGAAGAGTTACTTCCTTCGATTGCTATTTTTGAGTCGTGGGGATTGAAGGTAAAAATTGCCTCAAACATTGGCCTTGAAGATAATCAGTTTGCAGGAAACGATGAACAACGTGCTTCCGGATTACAATCATTTTTAGATGATCCGGACATCAAGGCTATCATATGTGCAAGGGGTGGTTATGGCACAGTTCGCATTATTGACAGGTTGGATTTCAACGCGTTTTCGCTACACCCCAAATGGCTTGTTGGCTATAGTGATATCACGGTTCTTCACAGCAAACTAAACTTACTAAGGATTCCGTCAGTACATGGTACCATGCCCATTAACATGCAACCCGACAAGGCAGATAAAGAAAGTATTGACCTTTTGGAAAAAGTATTGTTTTCAGCAACTGCACCAAATATTGAAACAACAAGCCACGCGCTTAATCGTATGGGTGAAGTAAAAGCAGAATTGATTGGAGGAAATTTATCTGTGATATACAGTCAACTGGGTTCTGCAACTGATTTGGACACAAACGGTAAAATTTTATTTCTCGAAGACTTGGATGAATACCTGTACCATATTGATAGGATGATGATGGCTTTGCAAAGATCAGGAAAACTCAATCATCTTGCCGGACTAGTGGTAGGCGGCATGAGCGATATGAAAGATAACGCCATTCCTTTTGGTAAAACTGCCGAAGAAATAATTTTAGAACATATTTCGGCTTACGACTATCCTGTTTGTTTGGGATTTCCATCCGGACATGAAAAAAGAAATTTGCCGCTCATCTTTGGTAAGCAATATCAATTAAAGGTAACAGAAAAATCAACATCCCTCCATTTATAAATTGTCAATTTTTATAAATTCGCAACCAATAAAACAATTTCCATAAGATTTACACCAATCGTGATACAGGTGAAATGAATTCGGGATGTGGCGCAGCCCGGTAGCGCGCTTGCTTGGGGTGCAAGAGGTCGTGGGTTCAAATCCCGCCATTCCGACAATAGTTCAACAGGTCGTGTCCCGCTCACAGCGGGACCGCCATTCCGACAATAGTGCAACAGGTCGTGTCCCGCTCATAGCGGGACCGCCATTCCGACAATAGTGCAACAGGTCGTGTCCCGCTCATAGCGGGACCGCCATTCCGACTAGTCATTTCAAACACTAA
>JBIINH010000205.1:0-3198 GCA_044337585.1 Bacteroidia bacterium | reverse complement strand
AACCTGCGGTACGTAAGTGTGAGGATAAGCAAGATGAAAACCGTCATCGCGTTTTCGGTGTACCAATTGGCAAGGTCGGGCGTGTTGATGTAGGTAACCACCCAACAAATTGCAAAAGCAATCATGTAAATTTTTAAGAGCGTGTTTTCCGAAAACGTTTTTCGAACCGGTGCAGATGCAGTATTGAACATAATGAATGTATTTATTCGAACATAGGAAAAAAGTACCAAACACTTTTGGTTGATAAAGTATTTTTTAAGAAAAATATCAAATTCTATTTATCTAGCTTGCGTATAGTTAATGAAACAAATATGAAAACAATATACACTTTCAGACTAGGTTTATCAGCTTTAATCTTAGTTTTCAAATTCAACTTAACAATTGCACAACTTCCTATTTTAGCAAGCACCACCGGTTATAATACGGTAAGGCATCGCTTACAAAGTGCATACTTCGACAGCCTATATGTTTTTCATGAAGGCATATTGACACGCTCGGGAACGATAGATCAAAACACAAAAGCTTTTTATAACCTCCAATATATTGCTGCAAAAGACAACCGCACCGACACGTTGAACTTAACGGTTCATGTTACCGACTCGCCAGGATGTTATATTGCCAATATGGGTAATTACAGGTTGTACATTGATAAATTTTCAAATTTCAGCGGTACAGGATTTATTACCCGTTGTGCAGATAATGCTGTTCTTACTCAAAACAGCAATGTGAATACAAACATACTGGGGCTGTATTATTCCATCAACTGCATTACCGATTCGACAGGCGTTACCAACTGTGCCCGCAGAGAAGTAGAAGTGGTATGCCGAACCTCCCCATCTATTAGTGTAGCTGCTACCAAAGGCATACGGTTTCCATTGGGAACATATGTAAGTGAAATGGGCTTTGAAGTAACCGTCACAAATTCATGCACACCAAATAGTAATACCATTGTAATTGACTCGGGTGCAGTTCAACCTAATATTCCCGGAGAATATTATATTTCATTCTTAGTGGTTGACAGTTTGGGCAACAAGTCTTCAACAATATTCCTCACAATTCAAATTGAAACTCCCACCATGGTAAATGAATTGCATAGTACTGCAATTTCGGTATATCCCAATCCAGCTCAGGGTGCATTTTATTTGGAATCAGAATGGCCGATACAAAATTTACAGGTTTTGGGTATTGATGGCAGAAAGGTGCAAGCAGATTACGATGCCGCCACGCAACAACTCAACCTAACTAATAAAGGAATTTATTTGCTGGAAGCAGCAACCGAAAAGGGCATTGTCAGAAAACGGCTGGTGGTGTATTGAGTTACTTTTTCTTTTTTGTTTTTTGATCATCTAGCTTAAATACCACCGGTAACGTCATTTTCACATCTACAGGTTTTCCATTAATTAATCCTGGCTTCCATTTAGGCATACCACTAATAATCCGCACCACTTCATTGGCCGTAGCTTGGTCAGGACTGCTTACAATATGTATGCTATCTATGCTGCCATCGTTGCGCACAATAAATTGAGCAATTACCTTACCTTCAACCCCATTATCTCTTGAAGAAGCAGGATAGTTTAAATTTTTCCCGAGGTAATTAAGTAAGTCACCGTTAAACTCGGGCATTTGCTCTGCAACAGATACAACAGTTGCATTTTCAGACTGAGCAAGGATTTGGCTGTATGACCCAATAAAGAGTAGCAACAGCATGGATATACGTTTCATATAAATTGTAATTAGAACACTAAGGTAGGAAAAAAGTAAAATAAAAAATAGTAAGAAGGATTTATTCGGGTTTTAGTTCGTAGCTAATTGATAAAAATATTACAATATAACAGCATTGCTCAAATACTTAAAAAAGGTATTAACGAAAAACTCATACTATCGAAAAATCAGTCCGATGAATATCGGACCAAGAGATCGGATTTTTATAAAATACGCTTATCAATAATATTTTTTGCCAGTTGGAAATAATGATTAGCAGAATTTTCAAATAACTTAACAATAGGTATGTTACCGTATAAATCACGCAGTGTTTCGTTATCAAAATAGTAAAAGTTGGGGTAGTTCTTTAAATTCAAAACAGCCTGAGCAGCATATGTACGCCTCTTCGCTTCTAACTTAAACGGCAGACCACTGATTATGTGAAAATTCTTATTTTTTGAAGTTAACCAGGATGCCAATTCCATAGTCAGTTTAGTGCCCGTATTTCCTCCTAAGGCTGATAAGAGTACATAGGTATCATTGTCGTTAAAAAGTGCTTTTATTTCGGATGTAAGTTCTACCCTATTTTGTATTTCAGCAGTATGATGTCCATCCATTCCGGTAAGATTATCCTGCGAAGGGGTTGCAAAATGAATATGATTTAATTCACTATATTCATAATTGGAGATATTGGAGTAAGATGCTTTTAAGCCTTTTTCTTTCACATAGGCACACACATGACTACCGGCTTTACCCAGACTAACGAAATGGATTTTTGATTCGCTGGTGAATGCGTCTGATTGCTTTGCTGATATGGCAATTCCTGAGGTAACAAGGCATTTTATGGCATCTTTTCTATTCATACTGGTATACTTTACTCCAAAGAAAAGTAATTTTTTGCAGCATTATAAATTAATATTATAAGATAAAAAGAAGGCAGTCTGCGTCAAACAAATAGCAGTCAGCATCAACGGGTATGCTACGTCACGGACTACATCCCGCCTTGCGGGACAGGCTGTCTTCTTGAGCTGCGGTGTTATTGCCCGCTTATTCTACTTAGATATTCCTTAATAACTACTGCAACGTTTTCTGGAGTTATTCCTTTTGATTTACAGTATTCCCCATTAAACCATTCTTCTAATATTTTCGTTCCCTTACTCGCATTGCATGAACCACAACAAAGAGCAATGTTATCTATGCCATTAATTCTAATATCATTTATTATATGTTCCCATGTAGGCCTTGTTTTATAAGTAGGAATTGTATTAACAAATGAAACCCCGCAGTACACACAAAACAAATCTCTTCTCTTCACATGTTCTTCAACATCTTTCGGTATTCCCCATCGATTTGCCATTTGTATTAAGATATATATTGATAATGTAACTTCCAATATCATAGTCAGAGGGCCTAAGCCGACTTTAGTTTTAATTAATATTATTCCAAATACTTACTTTTTAAGTTCATTGATTTCTGGCAAATTATCAGGATAAGATA
>JBIINH010000068.1:0-11360 GCA_044337585.1 Bacteroidia bacterium | reverse complement strand
TGCTATTTTCACATCACTTAATACAATAAACGATACCAATATTTTGCTTGGATCTCCAGGTTTGAGCATTGAAATTTTTTCAACCTGCCCAATTTTAAGGCCGTTAATATTTACTTGTGTACTTGGGGTAATACCTCCAACATTATCATAAACTGCATGATATCTGGTATAAAGTTTTAGGGGGTGAAACCCTTTTAAAAAATTAAATCCAATAATCAGAATAATGACTCCGAAGGAAACAAAAATACCTATTTTTAATTCTCTTGTTAATTTCACTTTTAATATAGCTGAGATTTTCCAAAAATAGGAAATCGAACTTAATCTAAAGAAAGAATTTGTTAAGTTACTTAATTGCCTCTGTTTTAGCTTTGTATTGCATAATGGCATTGGTAATGGCATCAGCTAAATCTTGCTGACCTTCAGCAGAATTGAGGTATTGTCGTTCGGTTTTATTGCTAAGAAAACCTGTTTCAATAAGTACGCTTGGCATTTTACTTTTCCATAAAACCATCAATCCTGCTTGTTTCACACCTCTACTTGTGCGCTTTTTTTGTATAAAATTTGTTTCAACCAAGTTGGCCAGCTTCAGGCTTTGCTCCATGTAGGCACTTTGCATAAATGAGAAATAAATATGGGCTTCCGGAGAGTTTGGGTCAAATCCTTCATACCTGTCTTGATAATCTTTTTCCAATAAGATTACATCGTTTTCTCGCTTAGCAACTTCAAGATTAGCATCGGTTTTGTGTAGTCCCATTGCAAATGTTTCCGTTCCGAATGGTTCAGGTTTTTTATTTGCATTGCAGTGTATAGACACAAATAAGTCTGCATTGTTTCTATTGGCCACTCCTGCCCGCTCCCACAATTCTACGAACACATCTTTTTGCCTTGTGTATATTACCTGAATCGTTGGATCTTTTTGTTTAAGCAACTCCCCTACTTTTAATGCAATTTCCAAAGTAACATTCTTTTCGTTGGCTCCACCGTAAGTGCAACCAACATCATGGCCCCCATGCCCGGCATCAATCACAACTGTTTTTACAGTTGGCTTTAGTAATCCTAATGGCTTGAAAGACACAACCATAAGAAACAAAAGTAGGAGACCTGCTATATTTTTTCGATTCATTTTATTGTTATTATCAGCCTATTGGCAAGTTATTTGTATAAAAGCACACGCAATTGTGATGTTGTATTAAATTTGTACGCTTTGCATTTATACATTAACAAAGTTAACCATATCAACCTTGTCTTGAACATATCAATCAGCAAACTTTTGCTCTTTGGTGTGTTGATGTGTTCAATCTTATATGCACAAGGCCAGTTCATCCCCGAGAAAAAACTGGAACGGTTAAGGCCAAATAAGCAAGACACAAGTAAGACTTCAACAATCATACCAGATTCATTAGATACCGATTTTGATCCTATGGATACAGTAACTTTAAGGGTATCTAAATCTGCTTTGAAAACTGCGGTAAACTACTATGCGCGTGACTCAATGCCGTATGACGCTGTTAATAAAACTGTATATTTATATGGAGATGCCAAAGTCTCATTCGGTGATGTAGAATTAAACGCAGATTTTATCACCATCGAATTTGAAAAAAACCTTATGACAGCAAAAGGTATTACTGATAGCGTTGGGAATGTTTCTGGAAAACCGCTTTTTAAACAAGCCGGAAAAGAAAGCCGTGCTGATGTAATAAAATATAATTACAAATCAGGTAAAGGATATTTAAGTGAATATAGAACAAAAGAAGGGGAAGGGTATATTCTGGGTGAGGAAGTATTACGCACTCCCGAAAACAATTTTGGAGTAAAAGAGGCAAAGTATACCACATGTGAAGCCGATCATCCCCATTTTTATATTGGTGCCAATAAAATCAAAGTTATTCCGGAAAAGAAGGCTGTTACTGGCCCCGCCATGCTATGGATAGAAGACGTGCCGACACCGTTGGTATTACCATTTGGCATTTTCCCATTGAAACGTGGACAAACTTCTGGAATAGTTATTCCAAGCTATGCTAACACGGCTGAGCGTGGCTTTGGTTTGTACAATGGCGGCTACTATTTTGGATTGGGCGAAAAAGCAGACTTGAGGGTAACGGGAGATATTTATACCAACTTAAGCTGGGCATTGCGAAGTGGGGTACGATACAATAATCGATACCACTATAATGGATCAATGCAATTGGAGTATGCCAATAATATTAGAGGCATTGAAGGCGACCCAAATTATTTAAGATCAAAAGATTTTAGAATCAAGTGGGACCATTTACAAGACCCCAAAGCAAGGCCTTATACCAGTTTCTCATCAAGGGTTGATATTGTGAGTGTGAATCAACTAGGAAATTCCTACTTAAATAACAATTCATTTAACCCGCAGAATATTGTTACCAATCAACTTCAATCCAGTATTTCTTATCAAAAAGGATTTAAGAATGGAAAATATAACTTATCGGCAAATGCCCGATTAGACCAGAACACAGCTACTCGTGATTTCAATTTCTCTTTGCCTGATATCACTTTTACTGTGCCCAGTTTTGCACCATTAAAACCAAAATATAAAAATACTGCTGAGAAATGGTATGAAAATATTCAACTAAACTATTCTGTGGTACTAAGAAATGATGTAAAAACAAAAGACTCTATATTTTTTAATAGCATAAATGAAGGTCAATTGATGCAATTACTAGATACCGCTGCCAGATATGGCATTCAGCATCGTTCTCAAATTCAAACTTCATTCAAGCTGCTCAAATTTTATACGTTGTCACTAAGTACTGATTTAACAGAATATTGGTATTTTCAAACTGTCCAAAAAGATACCGGCATAAATGGACTTGTAGAAACCGAAAGGGTTAATGGATTTCAAAGGGCGCTTGCATATACTCCACGTGCTGGTATTAGTACACGTTGGTATGGCATGGCACAATTTTCCAAAGGAAAAATAAAAGCTATAAGGCATGTAATGACTCCAACTCTTGATTTTTCTTACTCCCCAGATTATACAGATCCAAGTAAAGGAATTTTCAACTCATACAACAACCAACAAGGGCAAGCTGTAGATTATTCTATTTTTGAGCAAGGCATATTCGGTGCTCCAAGCAGTCCTGAACAAGGCAATATTGGTTTTGGTCTTGATAATAACCTGGAAATAAAACTAAGGAGAAGTGAAAAAGACACTGCTCAAGAAGATAGAAAAATCCAACTTCTTGAAAGTATTTTTGCGCGTTCTGCGTGGAATATTTTTGCCGATTCATTAAACCTACAGCCAATATCACTTACTGGCAGAACTCGATTATTTAAAAATGTGGCACTTAACGGAAGCATGCGACTCGATCCCTATCTTAATCAAACTATAACCTCTTCAACAGGTTTTAAATCTGTACAACGTACAAACGAATTTTATATAAATCAAAATGGCAAATTAGGAATAATTACGGATGGTGACTTAGGATTAAATGCAAATTTCAACCCTCAGGTTTTTAAGAAAAGTGATTCCAAAAAAAGAAGTGCATATGAAGGGGAAGTAAAATATATTACAGATAACCCATTGGAGTTTTATGATTTTAATATTCCATGGACATTAAATATAAATTATACCATCCGTTATTCGAGGTACAATAATTTAAACAATCCTCAAACAACAAATTTTGTGCAAACACTTAATTTTAATGGAGATGTAAACGTAACTTCGAATTGGAAGGTAGGTTTTACTTCAGGTTATGACATACGCAATAAGCAAATAACATTTACCAGCCTTGATTTTATCAGACAAATACATTGCTGGGAGTTTAGGTTAAATTGGATTCCAATTGGATACCGTCAAAGCTTCATGTTTACCATTAATGTGAAGTCTGCCTTGCTTCAAGACCTTAAATTAGAAAGGAAAAGAGATTGGCAAGACCGAACTGTGAATTAAATATTGATTTAAAATATGGAAATTGTAATTTGCCCAAATAATATTAATAAAAAAATTCTATATGAAATACGTTGCATTAAATGACTTACACGTTTCTCTTGGCGCTAAAATGATCGAATTTGCAGGATACAATATGCCTGTTTTATACAATAATCTTATCCAAGAACACCTTGCCGTTAGAAACAGTGTGGGTGTATTTGATGTAAGCCATATGGGTGAATTTTTATTAAAAGGCGATAAAGCTTTGGATTTAATTCAGTTGGTCACATCCAATGATGCATCAAAATTGACTGACGGAAAAGTACAATACAGCTGTTTACCTAATGACCAAGGAGGAATTATAGATGATTTATTGGTATACCGCTATGGCGCTGATGAATACTATTTGGTTGTAAATGCATCCAATATTGAAAAGGATTGGAATTGGATTAGCAAACACAACACCTTTGGCGTAGAAATGAAAAACATGAGTGATGAGCTCAGCTTATTGGCAGTTCAAGGACCAAATGCAATAAAAGTGATACAAAAACTTACTTATGCAAACTTAGAAGCAATGGAATATTACACCTTTACAACAGGTATTGTTGCGGGATGTGAAGATGTTATAATTTCAAATACAGGTTACACTGGTGCTGGAGGATTTGAATTGTATGTATGGAATAAAGATGCACGCAAACTATGGGATGCCCTATTCGAATCAGGTAAAGAATTCGGCATTACGCCTTGTGGCTTAGGAGCCCGCGATACATTAAGATTAGAAAAAGGATTTTGCCTCTATGGTAATGATATTAATGACACCACTTCACCAATTGAAGCAGGTTTAGGATGGATTACAAAATTCACTAAAAACTTCATCAAATCAGACCACCACAAATCGCTAAAAGAAAACGGGGTTACAAAAAAACTTGTGGGATTTGAAATGGTTGAGCGTGGCGGAATTCCTCGCCAGCATCATATTATCAAAGATGAGACAGGTAATGTGATTGGCGAAGTAACATCAGGGACACAATCTCCTTCATTGAACAAAGCGATTGGTTTAGGATATGTATCTACTTTACACTCTAAAGTTGATTCAGAAATTTTTATTGAAATTCGCGACAAGCAAATAAAAGCCAAAGTGGTAAAAATTCCGTTCTTATAAGCAAATGAAACTTCGCATCTGCTATATCATCTTATATCTATGTGCATCTTACTTTTCAGCTAATGCACAACAATCTGATGTAGAAATACGGCAAAATTTTGACCTACTACTACCCGGCATGTCAATGGAAAAAGTACGTGAACTTGTAGGTCCGCCTACACGTGTTGAGCCCTTTAAAATTGTGCATATTGGAACATCAGATACCACCATTTGCTGGTATTTTGCATATAATGATTGGACCATTTTTTTTAGAAATAAATACCTTGATCGAATAGAAAAGAAAAGAGACCAAATGCTTATTAAAATTCAACAATGGGCAGACCATAAGAATGCCGATGGGATAAAGCTTATTTATGGGAAATAATATAGAAACTGTTCTCTCTCCGGCATTATTGCATTTATACGATGTGAAAGGCAAAACTGTAGTTGCCATTGATATACTAAGGGCAACCACTACAATATGTGTGGCCTTTCAGCATGGAGTAAAGCGCATATTACCCGTTGCCACACCAGAAGAAGCTAAGTTTTTTAAGGACTTTGATTTTTTAACTGCTGCAGAAAGAAATGCAATTAAAGTAGATGGATTCGACCTGGGAAACTCTCCATTTGAATATCAAAATCCATTATTGGAAAATAGAAGTATTGCGTTTACTACAACCAATGGAACGAAAGCCATAAAAAAAGCTAAAGCCGGAGGAGCCTCGCATATTCTTATTGGTTCTTTTTTAAATATTGATGCAGTTTGCAAACGTTTGGTTGAAATAAATGCTCCAATCATACTGCTCTGTGCAGGATGGAAAGACCGTTTCAATATAGAAGACACTTTATATGCTGGCGCAATAGCATATAGGTTAAAATCTACACACCCTATTGAATGCGACTCTACAGCAGTAGCAATGCAACTTTACGAGAATAACAAACATAAGCTAGCCGAGTTAGCTAAGACATCTACACATGCCAAACGTTTCGAAATATTGCACATGCAAACCGATGATGTAAGTTTTTGTATGCAAGAAAACATTGTAAATATTGTGCCTGAATTAGTTGGTGAATATATCATTATTCCCTAGCGAAATTTAATTTGATTGGTATTGTAGTTGAGAAACCAAATGTTTGCCTTACTTTTGCAGCATTAACAACGGATTTTAATTTGTGGTAATTGGTTTTACTTCATCTGTACAATCCAACTTACTATTATTTATTATCATGTTATTTGAAGATTTAAAAATTATTGAGCCGATTTTGCGTGCTCTAAAACAAGAAGGTTACACCACACCAACTCCTATTCAACAACAAGCAATTCCTTTAGCATTGGCACAACGTGATGTATTGGGATGCGCTCAAACAGGCACTGGTAAGACAGCTGCATTTTCCATTCCTATACTTCAACTCCTAAGCGAGCGTACACAAGGAAGTAAAGGAAATAGGCCTATTAAAGCACTCATCCTCACCCCCACACGCGAACTTGCAATACAAATAGAAGAAAGCATAGATGCCTACGGCAGAAATTTGGGTTTACGACATTTGGTTATTTATGGTGGCGTTGGACAAACCCCGCAAACCGAGGCATTGAAACGTGGAGTAGACATACTTGTGGCTACACCCGGCAGGCTAATTGACCTGATTAATCAGAAATACATCAACCTGCAGCATATTGAATTTTTCGTATTAGATGAAGCTGATCGCATGTTAGACATGGGTTTTATTCACGATGTAAAGAAAATTATTGCAAAAATTCCTATCAAAAAACAAACGCTCTTTTTCTCGGCTACGATGCCTGCAGAAATACAGAAACTTGCAGATACCATCCTAAATAAGCCGGTAAAAGTTGAGGTTACTCCTGTTTCTTCTACTGCAGAAAAGGTAGAACAAGAAATCTATTTTGTAGATAAACCCAACAAAAAAAACCTGCTCATTCATCTGATAGATGAATTGAACATACAACATGCACTTGTGTTTGCTCGCACCAAACATGGCTCTGATCGTGTGGCAAGAGACTTAAACAAAGCAGGTATCAAAGCCGACTCCATACATGGTGATAAATCGCAAAATGCAAGGCAACGTGCATTAAGCAACTTTAAAGAACGTAAAATTAAAGTGCTGGTTGCAACTGATATTGCGGCAAGAGGTATTGATATTGACGACCTGCAACACGTAATCAACTTCGATATACCCAATGTAGCCGAAACGTATGTACATCGTATTGGCCGCACCGGACGCGCGGGTGCCAGTGGCAAATCAATATCTTTCTGTGATGCTGAAGAAAAAGCTTATATAAAAGATATTGAAAAACTAACAGGTAATAAGATTCCGTTTAATACAAACCATCCGTGGCCAATTAAACAATCTGTTGAGGAAATAAAGAAGCATCAGTCTGAAGCTAAAGAAAAACACAAACAATTACGCAACCTTACAGGCAGCAGCGGCAATAACAGAGGTTTCAGGGGACGCAGATAGGCCGATGGACGAATAAAAACGCTACATCATACACTCACTATACTAAACATAACGCTTAGCTGTATCTAAATACACACCATTTGTAAATTCAAAATATAATCCATGTAATTTCAAAGTTTTTATCGTGTAATTTCAAAGTTTATATCGTGTAATTTCAAAATTAGTTACTTGCAATTTCAAAGTTTGTTTATATTTTTGCATACATAATCAATGAATTATGAGTGAAAAGCGCAGTATTACAAGAAGCATACAAACCTACCTCAAAAAGTATCCTATTGTTGCCATCACGGGGCCAAGACAATCAGGCAAAACAACCATGCTGAAGAAACAATTCAGCAAGTATCGGTACGTCAATCTGGAAAATCCTGATTTGAGGCAATTTGCACAACGAGACCCCCGATCATTCATGAAGGAGTATGATAAATATGTGATATTTGATGAAGTACAGCGGGTACCTGAATTATTTTCGTACATGCAAGCTATGGTTGATGATTCCGGTATCATGGGGCAGTTTATCATATCGGGTTCTCAAAACTTTCAATTAATGCACCGCATTACACAAAGTCTGGCAGGCAGGGTTGCCCTTTTCAAACTACAACCTTTCGATATTAGCGAATTAAAACAAGCAGGTTTGTTCAGTAATGATTATCAAAAACTGATGCTGAAAGGATTTTATCCTGCCATCTATGATCGCAAGATTCCTTCACGGGTATTTTATAACAATTATATTCAAACCTATATTGAGCGCGACATTACCGAACTAATACACGTGCGCGATACCAAGGCTTTTCGCAATTTCCTGGCCTTATGTGCCACACGTGCGGGGCAAATGCTTAACTTAAATGCACTTGCAAATGAGTGTGGTATTTCGCAGCCTACAGCCAAGTCATGGCTATCAGTGCTGGAAAGCAGCTACATTATCTTTTTGCTACATCCGTATTTCAAAAACTACAGCAAACGCATCGTAAAAACTCCCAAACTGTATTTTTATGATACCGGATTGCTGGCGCATTTGCTTAAAATTAGTACTGTTACCCTTGACAATAAAGGAATGCTGTTCGAAAACATGATGGTGGCCGAACTAATGAAAAAAAATGACCACAGAAATGAAATGAATGACTTATGGTATTGGCGCGATTCGGCAGGACACGAAGTAGATGTGTTGCTACAAGATGATGAAAAACTTCGCACTGTAGAAATCAAATGTACACAAACCATTTACGAAGAAACTTACAAAGGACTTCTTTGGTTTTCTGACCTGGCAGGCAATCAGGTAAAATCGCGTACACTAATTTATGCTGGTGATGAAATACAAAAACGTACCAAGGTAAAAATTGTACCCTGGCAAGCGATTTATGATGAGGCATAAGACTATTTACGGTGTTCGATTTTGTACAAGACCCAACCAAAACCGGCTAACAAGTGCAGCAATACGATGCCAAATATGATATTTCCAAACATGGCAGCAAAGGTATAACCGGGTTTATTGTTTGTACGAATCTTATTACATGATTCTTGTCAGTATACATAGTATTGTTTCGATATGAAATCAATACCGAAATCACTATTCTCAAATCCTGTTTCATCCGCTTACATTTATTATATTCGCACCTTAATCGAAAAAGTGTAGTTGAATTTATCCCAATTGCTCGCTGCATACAGCGAATCAGAACGTGTAAAAGATCTTGCAGGAAAGCTTATCCCCTCCCCCATTAAGCTTCACCTGAGGGGATTGGTGGGCTCGGCCCGTTCTGTGATTATCGCTGCACTGCAAGCCCAATCTCCCCGCACCCATCTTATCATTTTAAATGAATTAGAAGATGCTGGATATATTTACAGCGATTTTTATAATCTATTTGATGGGCGGAATGTACATTTTTTTCCTCCCTCTTATAAGAGACCTTATCATATCAATGCGTTAGAAAACAACCAAGTACTTGAACGTGCTGAGGTGTTGAACAGACTAAAACAAAAAGCGGACTCGGGAGATATTGTCGTAACAACTTATGAAGCATTAGCTGAAAAAGTAATTACAGAAGTAGAACTTGTAAAAAATACCTATGAGTTGAAAGTTGGAAACACCTTCGATCTTGAGTTTTTTATTGATTTTCTTACCGAACATCACTTTGAACGTAGCGATTTTGTTTACGAAGCTGGTCAATTTTCGATTCGTGGGGGAATTATAGATGTATTTTCTTTTTCGAATGAAGAACCATATCGCATGGAACTGAACGGTGATGAGATTGAAAGTATACGAACTTTTGACTCGGTAAACCAACTTTCGAATAAAAGAGTAGATCGTTTATACATCATACCCAACGTACAGAAGCAGGATGATGAGAATGGTCGTCAACCGTTTTTCAATTATCTTCCAGATAATGCGGTTATTTGGACAGACAATATTGACCTTGGTTTACAGCATGTAAAAAAAGGGCTTGAAAAAGCTGCTGAAATTTACAGCAAACATCAAGCTGTGCACGATGAAGATAAATTGCAGCCTGTTGATCAACTTTTTATAAATGCCGATAAAATAGAGCAGGCCCTGAATGCCATGCGGGTAGTTGAATCGGCCGCGCATACTCATTTTGCCTCCGATGCGGTGATTGCATTTAATACCAATCCTCAGCCTGTATTTCACAAAAACTTTAAAATGCTGATTGAAAACCTCAAAAACAATCAGACCTTACAACTTACCAATTTAATTTTCAGCGACAGCGCGCGACAAATTGAGCGCCTGTATACTATTTTTGAAGACCTGGATAAAGAAGTAGGGTTTCAACCTATTTACCATGCCATTACAAAAGGATTTATTGACAAAGATCTAAAACTTGCATGCTACACAGAGCATCAGGTATTTGACAGATTCTACCGAGGAAGAACAAAAAGTGTAAACAATAAAAGCCGCATCATCACACTAAAAGAATTACGCGACCTGAAACCGGGTGATTTTGTTACCCATATTGATCATGGTATTGGTCGATTTGCAGGTCTTGAAAAAATTGAAATTAATGGCCACATGCAAGAAGCCGTGAGGCTAGTTTATCGTGACAATGATTTACTATATGTTAGCATCAACTCGCTGCATAAAATTTCGAAATTTGTAGGAAAGGATGGAACCGAACCTCGTGTACACAAATTGGGTAGCGATGTATGGGAAAAGCTAAAAAATAATACAAAGAAAAAAGTAAAAGACATTGCACGCGATTTGATAAAATTGTATGCCAAACGCAAAGCACAAGAGGGTTTTCAGTTTTCGCCCGACAATTATTTGCAGGTAGAGTTGGAAGCTTCATTTATGTATGAAGACACACCCGACCAAAGCAGAGCCACAGCCGATGTGAAAGCAGATATGGAAACCGCACACCCGATGGACCGATTGGTATGTGGCGATGTGGGCTTTGGAAAAACAGAAGTAGCTATCCGCTCAGCATTTAAGGCCGTATGCGATAGCAAACAAGTTGCCGTATTGGTGCCTACAACCATATTGGCCAACCAACATTACCGTACTTTCAAAGAACGGCTAAAGGATTTTCCTTGCAATATTGATTACATCAACCGATTTAAATCGGCTGCAGAACAAAAAAACATTTTACAAAAAGCCAAAGAAGGAAAAATTGACATACTTATAGGCACACACAAACTGCTGAGTAAAGAGTTAAAATTTAAAGATTTGGGGTTACTAATTATTGATGAAGAGCAAAAATTTGGCGTAGCTGCAAAAGAAAAACTCAAGGCATTTAAAGTTAATGTAGATACCCTTACACTAACTGCCACACCTATTCCACGCACATTGCACTTCTCGTTGATGGGCGCACGTGATTTATCCATCATTAACACACCACC
>JBIINH010000204.1:0-3232 GCA_044337585.1 Bacteroidia bacterium | reverse complement strand
CATTATTCAATCAACATTTCATGGCTCTAAATTATTTCATGATGCCCATTTGGAAACTATCCTTCCGGCTATTTTCAGAAAGCTAACAGTTAATTACTCAAGAGAACGCATTGAAACACCGGATGGAGATTTCTTTGATGTAGACCGTATTAACAAAGGGAATAGTCAGTTAATGATTTTGCTTCATGGTTTAGAGGGAAGTTCAGCATCAAAATATATCAAAGGGTTTTCAAAATATTTCTCTTCAAAAGGTTGGGATATTGCTGCTAAGAATTTTAGGAGTTGTAGTGGCGATAGTAATCGATTGGCTACATCATACCACAGTGGATTTACAACTGACCTTATTCAATTGATTGAGAAGGAAAATATAAATACCGATTATGATAAAATTGTACTTGTTGGCTTTAGCCTTGGTGGAAATGTGTTGCTTAAATATTTAGGACAAAATGCTGAAAATCTTCCTAAGAAAGTGAAAGCAGCAATTGCATTTTCGGTACCTATTGATTTAAAAAGTTCATCTATTGTATTGGGCAAATGGCAAAATAAAATTTACCTCAATCGTTTTTTGAAAACACTGAAACAAAAAGCCATTGCCAAATCCTTGATATTTGACTCATTTCCAAGCTCAGTTTTGATTAATGCTACCAATGATTTCCAAGCTTTTGATAACTTGGTTACAGCACCATTACACGGATTTGAAGGCGCTGATGATTATTATAAAAAAAACAGTTCAAAGCAGTTTTTATCTGATATTTCTCTGAATACCCTTTTGATAAATGCAGAAAATGATCCCTTTTTAGACGCAAATTGTTTCCCATTTGATATTGCTGCTGCATCAACCAAGCTACACTTTGAGGCGCCAAGAGGTGGCGGACATGTAGGCTTTGCAATGCATTTGCCCAATGGCCCCTATTGGAGCGAGATTAGGGCTGATGAATTTTTGAAAGAAGTATTACATCCTTAAGCTAAAGTGGAAAGTCAATACAAATTTTCTCATTGTCTTTTGTGTATCATCACAAACTCATATATTCGACCAAATTTTTGTGAATGAAAAAAGTATTCTTATCCATTTGTATTTTACTCTCTATCGGTGCATTAGCTCAAAAAAGTAAAGAATCGTTGGGCTACGACAAGATACATCCTTATCGTGACTCGGAATCTGGCAGAATAGCCAAGGTGGAAAAAGCTGGTAAACAAGGTTTTATTAAAGAAGACGGAAGTGAACATGTGCCATGCAAATATGACAATATTTTTCCGTGGGAAGCAGGTAGGGCCAAAGTGCAAATCGGAGCAAAGTTTGGTTTTGTAAGAGAGTCGGACGGGGAAGAATACATTCCAGTAAAATATGATTATATAGGCCCTTTCAAAAACGGATTAGCCATCGTGGTCAATAACGGTAAAAGAGGACTAATTAATGAAGATGGAGAAGAAGTAGTGCCGGTAGACTAGTGCTATCTACTTACTTTTAACGCATTTTCGTATTTCAATTTGTTAATTTTCATTGTTTTCTCTAGATCAACAACCGGTTTCAAATAAACTTGTTCCTGAACAGAAACATTCCTTAACCAATTTGTGCCATTTTTTACATGGTTTAATTCAGGTATCCAATGACTTACATATTTTCCTTGAGGATCGTAATCTGAGGTTTGTTTGTCTATATTGAAATACCTAAAACCTCTGGCATCATTTCCAATACCAGCCGCATAGTTCCAGTTTCCATAGTTGCTGCACGCATCATAGTCAATCAATTGCGATTCGAACCACATAGCCCCCCACAGCCAATTGATTCCCAAATTTTTGGTAAGAAAACTAGCTACGTTTTGCCTACCTCGATTGCTCATATATCCAGTGTTCATTAACTCTCTCATATTTGCGTCAATAAGCGGAAAGCCAGTTCGTCCGTTTTTCCAAAGCTCAAACAAGTCTTTATTTTCAATCCATGGAATCGTTAACCTACGTATGCCTTCTATTTTAAAGATATCATTATTATATTTCATGGCCACAAAGCGAAAAAAGTCACGCCACACTAACTCAAAAATGAGCCAATAAGTAGAATCATTTTTGACATGCATCGTTTCAAATTTTTTCACTTCATTATAAATCATTCGAGGGCTAATACAGCCGTTTGCCAACCATGGCGAAAGTTTACTAGAGTTATTCAATCCCAACATTTCGTTGCGGGTATCTTTGTAATGAATGATGGAACGTGATTCCCAAATGAAATGATTAACCCTTGAAAGGCCTGCACTTTCTCCTCCTTTAAAGTCGGCAATTGCCCTAAAATCAAAAGGCTTTTCTTCCAATTCTAAATCGGTAATTGAGGGAATCATGCCTTGTGCTTCGTCAGAATCAATTTTTATTGCCGAAATTGGTTTTTGTAGCGGCTGCCTAACTTTTGTTTCTGTTTCAACTGTTTTTCTAAAGTCGGTAAATAAGTCGGGTAAGTGTTTTATAGGAAATGGAAGATCTTCCTTATGAAACATCGTACCCCCATAAAAACCATTCATATGAACTTTATTTTTTCTAAGTGCTTTTTCCAATAAGGTTTCTTCGTACAACTCATCGCTGGTTGTTTCGGTATGAAAATATACTTCGTCAATGGCTAACTTTTTAGTTAATGCTATGGTTTCAGTTTCCAAATCCCCTACCCTAACATACAATGTGACTCCTACTGTTGCCAAATTCATTCTTAAATTTTCAATTGATTCAATTAAGAACTTAGCTCTAAAACTATCTGTTTTTGGAAATCCCAAATATGTATTGGAAAATTTTGAAGGTTGGAAACAATAGAACGCGGCAATTTTGTGTCCTCTTTTTGCTGCTGCATACAGCGGTTCGTGGTCGCATATGCGCAAATCATTGCGATACCAGATGAGTATGTTTTTCATATAATGGATTGCACATATGATGCAAGTACATACCTAACAACCATTAGAAATGATCGTTTGTTTTAGAAAAACAGGTAAAGTTTTAGTAAGAAATATTAATCAAAGGAAGCGGCAAATAGTCACCAATCAATGATTTTTGCCATATGAGAACCCGATAGGTTATCGCCTAATTTATAGCCATTAATAGTTGGTTCGCAAATGATGTAATTTTTATTATCGAACACAAAACTACTATTGGGTAAAATACCATTGTTTTGAATAGCAATATTTATATGCTTGGCATCTTTATAATACAATGCTACCGTATTCAAACCCAATACCTGAGATCCAAATGTTGCAAACAA
>JBIINH010000203.1:0-3249 GCA_044337585.1 Bacteroidia bacterium | reverse complement strand
TGGACACGGACTTGCAGGATCCATCACTGCACTCGAAGTGGAAAAACGTGGTTATTCATATATTGTAATGGATGAAGAAGCACCGGTCACTTCGAGCAAAATTGCTGCTGGCATGTACTCACCCATAAATCCAAAACGTATGACGTTGCTGTGGAACTATGAAACATTTATACCACAAGCTTTGGCTACCTACAAGCGTATTGAAGAGCATTTGAGCGTTGAGGTATTGCATCAAGATACCGTAGTCAATGCATTGGGAAGTGTAAAAGAATTAAACGATTTAAGCTTAAAAGAAGAAGATTCTACATTTACGCAATTCATCACCAATGTGGTTGCAAACCCGATGATAAACGCACCATTTGGAAGCTTTACCATTAACCAATCAGGGTGGGTAAATGTTCCTTTCTTATTGCAAACACATAAACAATACTTGTTACAAAGGCAATCATATATACAAAGAAAAGTAGTATGGAATGACGTAATACAAGATGAAGAAGGGAATTGGCATCTTCATGGATTCAAATCAAAAAATGTGATCTGTTGTGATGGATTCAACAGGCTAAAAAATTCATTTTGGTCATATATACCTCCACATGCCACCAAGGGTGATGAACTTATTATTGAAGCAAAAACTTTGCCCGAAAATCATATTTGGAAAAAGGGTATTTACCTAGTTCCAATTGGCAACCACCATTTTCGGGTAGGGGCAACAAATGACTATGCATACAAAACTGAACATCCTGAAGAAGCTGCTTATAATGAGTTGAAAGAAAAATTGGATGAGATGCTAAACTGTCCTTACGCTATCATAAAACACGAAGCAGCCATCCGTCCAACCTCTCATGATCGCATGCCAATAATAGGCGAGCATCCAGCCAAAAGTAGACTATATATTATGAACGGACTTGGAACCAAAGGAGTCCTATTTGCCCCAAGCATGGCAAACATGTTGCTTGATTTCATTGAAAAGGGTACAGCCATAATTAAAGATGTAAATGTAATGCGTTACAAAAAATACTACGTAGCTGAACCCTGTGGTGAATAAGTTATCTGAATTATCTGTTTCATTCGCACAAATTTTATGCGATGTTAAACTGGCAATTAGAACCCATCACACTTGAACTAAAATACACTTGGAAGATTTCAAGGAATTCAAGTAATACAAAAACCAATTTTGTAGTACATGCACATTTCGGTAAATGGAAAGGAATGGGCGAAGTAGCCCCCAATATCCGTTATCAAGAAACCCCCGAAAACATTGCAGAAGGTTTTGATACATTCATAAAAGCAGGTGGAAATAACGTACATGATTTAAATGAACTCGAGTCATTGCTCAACTCTTTATTGCTACCTAACGCATTAAGATATGGAATTGAATCTGCTTATATTCACATGCTTTGTCATGCAGAAAAAACGTCAATATTCGATTTCTTTGGTTTGAAAAAAATAACCCAAACACCCACTTCATTTTCATTGCCCATTATGGAGCTAAAAGAAATGGAAGCCTTTTATATGGAGTACCAACTCCATCGATTTTCACAAATCAAACTAAAAGTAAATTCCGAAAATATGATTGATTGTATCAAATCTGTCTCTTCGTTTTGCAACAAACCATTGATGATTGATGCCAATGAGTCTTACACACATCCTGATGACTTTTTAAAAGATTGTCGATTGTTATCTAAACTTCAAATTGAATTCATGGAGCAACCGTTTCCTGCTGCAAATGCAGACGCATATATTTATGCAAAGAAACACTCCCCTTTTTTATTTATGGCTGATGAAAGTATTTGTGCCAATGCCGATTTTGATTTGCTAAGCCAACAGTTTGATGGCATTAATATGAAATTGATGAAAGCCGGTGGCTATCTTAATGGGATTCGCATTTTAAATGAAGCCAAAAACAGAAACATGAAAACAATGATTGGCTGCATGGTTGAAACCACCTTAGGTATTTCATCTGCCATGTATTTGTGTGCCGGAGTTGATTACGTAGACCTTGATGGATTCTTAATTGTAAAAAATGAACCATACAAACTGCTGGCTGAAAACAATGGTGTGCTATCAATTGCCTAACCGGCCTAATTGCTCCACTATATCTCCTGCTATAATTGAACTCCTGTCTGCCGAAGCTTGATCTCCTGCTTTTCCGTGCATATACACTCCAAGAATTGCCGCTTCTGTCTCTGAATAGCCCTGTGCAAGCAAAGATGCGATTACACCTGTGAGCACGTCCCCACTACCTGCTGTGGCCATTGCAGCATTGCCTGTACTGTTAAAATATACCTTACCATCGGGTGTTGCTATAGAGGTGTGCATACCCTTTAATACAACCACTACTTGATATTCCTGAGCAAACCGAATTTGCTTTTGCAACCTTTCATATGATGTTCTCGAAAAACCTGCCAAGCGATCAAATTCCTTAGGATGAGGAGTAATGACGCAATGGGCCGGAAACTTAAAATTATTTCGGAATTCATCTAACGAATCTGCGATTATATTTATCCCATCAGCATCAATAACCAATGGTTTATTTACCAATGCAAGCCAATATAGAAACGCTTTTTTGGTAAGTTCGTGTGTCCCCATTCCCGGGCCAACTCCTATGGCATTATAAGTATCAATATCTAAGGGGAATTTTCTTAGTTCATACAGCTCATCATCTGTACTAACCATACATTCAGATATAGCACTTTGCATAATGGTGTAGCCTACTTTAGGAATATATGCCGTTAACAATCCACAACCGCTTCTGAGTGCAGCCTTACACATGAGCACAGCTGCTCCCATTTTTCCCCAACTTCCGCCAACCATTAAAGCGTGCCCGAATATTCCTTTATGGGAAAACTTGGATCTTGTTTTTTGCTGCCACGCATTTGTATAATGGTAAGTTGAAGAAATAGATGCTAAAAAATGACGATTTAAACCAATTGGTAAAATCTGTACTTGCCCGCAATATTTTCCGGTGTCGGGCAATAAAAAAGAAAGCTTGGGCACCTCAAAAGTAAGTGTATAATCGGCCTCAATAATTGCTTGATTGGGGATAGGCTCATGAAAATCAGCCAACAATCCTGAAGGAATATCAATGGATAAAACAGTTGACTTCTGCTTATTGATAAATTGTATCAACTCGGCACACATACCACTTACTGTATTTTTAAGTCCGGTTCCAAAAAGTGCGTCTACAATCAATACTGCATCAGAAATAACTGGAAAATCAGAACGGCTTTTCAAAATAGTGATAGCACC
>JBIINH010000202.1:0-3258 GCA_044337585.1 Bacteroidia bacterium | reverse complement strand
AGGATATTTTTGATACCGTGCCCGAAAAGCAGTACCGAGAAGCTGCCGGCTACAAGGTGATGGACAAAATCAATAAGTACAAAAAAGGACAAAAGTCCTAATCCAAAACCCGCAACAACCAACCCGCAATAACCAACCCGCAACAACCAACCCGCAATAACCAACCCGCAATAACCAACCCGCAATAACCAACCCGTAATAACCAACCCGTAATAACCAACCCGCAACAACCAACCCGTAATAACCAACCCGCAACAACCAACCCGTAATAAACATATGAATCACATCAAAGACCTCCTCTATAAAATGGCAGACGACCTGCTGATACTTGGCCACCGCAACAGCGAATGGACCGGGCTTGGACCCATATTAGAAGAAGACATCGCGTTTTCATCTATGGCGCAGGACAAAATCGGTCAGGCACAAGCGCTCTATCAATTGCTGCACGAATTGGGTGAGCAGGAACCCGATACCGTTGCATTTACCCGCAATGCCAATCAGTTTCACAACAGCCAGTTTGTTGAATTGCCAAATGGCGAATACGATTTCAGTACCATCCGCCACTTTCTTTTTGATACGGCTGATCAGTTGCGTTTTGATATGCTGGCCAATTCAAGCTACGAGCCGTTGGCTAAAGTTGCCCGCAAAGTAAAAGGCGAATTGAAATACCACGTGTTTCATGCCAATACATGGATTACCAAAATGGGTGCCGCTACAGAAGAAAGCCATATTCGTATGCAAAATGCATTGAATGAAGCGTGGGATTACGCATTGGGAATGTTTGAAGCAAGCGAACACGAGCAACAACTCATTAGTGAAAAAGTATTTGAAGGTGAAGCCGAATTGAAAAAACGCTGGCTAGGTGTAATATCACCCATCCTTACCAAAGCCACACTAACCATACCTGATGAAAGCACGTGGCAACCCATATATGGAGGTAGAAAAGGTATACACACCGAGCACCTGCAACCCTTACTGGATGAAATGAGCGAAGTATTTAAAATTGATCCGACAGCAGAGTGGTAAGGTGATAAAGTGAAATGTGTTGATGAGGCAATGTGCCCATAATAAACAACTCGTAATAAAACAACCCGCAAATATCAAATGCTAACCGAAGCACAAATATGGCAAGCCCTTGAGGTGGTAAAAGACCCCGAAATACCTACATTGAGTATGGTGGATATGGGCATAATTACCAAGGTAGAAGTGCGTGGCGATAGCAACGTTTATGTCGAGATGACACCAACTTTTACCGGTTGTCCGGCCATTAAAATGATGGAAGGAATGGTAGCTGAACGTTTGAAAGAAATCGGTATTGAAAACGTAGAAGTTGTTACTACATTCGACAAACCTTGGGATAGCAACAAGCTCACCGCACGTGGGTTGATGTGCCTGAAGAAACATGGACTTGCACCACCCGTAAAACACCATGGAGAAGTAACGCAAGAATTATTGGAACATACCGAATGCCCGTTTTGCGGCAGCAAAAATACCGAGATGAAATCACCCTTCGGCCCTACATTATGCCGCAGTATGCACTACTGCAACGATTGCTTACAAGCCTTTGAAGGCTTTAAGCCGGTGGTGTGATTAATGTAAATGGTGCTCAACGTAATTACCGTCTAAAAAATCGCAAACATATAACAGGCAGTATTATCTATTAAACTCTTATTTGATAATATTTAAAATAATTTATAAATAAAACAATCAGAGTTAAGATCAATCGTTGCGGACCAAGTTCTACAATTATCTTTAAAGGTAACCTTTTTTGAGCCCTGAGTAGTTTTGACCACCAACAAGATATTTGAACTGCTGCAATTTGCCGGGGGTATTGCTTGCCAATTCGTCACTTGACCCACATTTTTCCCATCAATTGTAACTGTTGGCCCACCACAACCGTTATCCCTACTAACCCAAAAAACGATGTTGCCTTCTGCAGGTTTTGATTCTTCTTTATCTTTTTTGCAGGCAAAAACCGTAAGAATTGAAGAGAATAATAAGAACTTAAAATAATTTCTGATTTTCATAGATTTATTATTTAAAGATGAACATTTAAGAAAAGATTTAAATGGTCTATTAAGTCGAACTAAATTTGATTTTATATCGCAAGTTTAAATTATGTTGATTTGTTATTTTAATGGCTCAAGCCTATATTGTCGGAACATTAAACACAACAACATTTTTTTATGCTACTAGCCAAACGCATCAAATCTATCCGGGAGCACAAGGGCTTTACCCAAAAACAGGTAGCTGAAAGTATTGGTATTGAACAAGCTACGTATAGCGGTTATGAACGTGAGGCAGGAAACCTGAAGTTCAATACCATTGTTAAAATTGCTTCGGCCTTAAATTGTTCGTTGCTTTTTCTAGTCGATATTGAATCTGATACTCTTGATGAAAATCAGTGGAATCAATAGCCACTGTTTTTCACATATTATTTCGAATAAAAAATCCCGCAAAGATGCGGGACTTTTTATTCACCCAGTATTTGTATGTACCGCTCAATGGCTTCGAACTCATGAGTAGCAACCAATTCAAGAAAGTCATTTTTATCACCAGCGGTTTGTACTTTTTCAAGTGCTGTATAATACGCCATTCGGCTTTTGGCATCGCCTTTTATATTGGCAATTACAAAGCCATGTTTGAGCAAAATCAAATTCATCACCAGCCTTGAAGTGCGGCCGTTACCGTCAATAAACGGATGAATGGTAACCAACCGCTCATGCATTTCGGCTGCCAGTACCACAGGATGAAGTTTGTTTTTATGGGTTTCGTACCATAGAAAATAGTCTTCCATTTGCTTGGCAATCAGATAGGGCGCAGGAGGCATATGGCTGCTGCCTTTTATCATTACCTGCACATTGCGGTAGCGGCCTGTATTGGCCGGGTCAATTCCACGCAATATCAGGTTGTGTATGGTAAGCAACTCCCTTTCGTTCAAAGCCGATTTGTTTTCAACCAAATATTTTACATATTCAATCGCGTCTTTGTGGTTGATGGCTTCCAGGTGCTCGCGCATACTTTTTCCGCTAATGGTTAATCCTTCATTGATTACCAAATCGGTTTCTTTGAGTGTGAGCGTATTGCCCTCAATGCGGTTGCTTTCAAATGTATATTCAAGCTCCAGCGCCTGAGCAATTCGGTAGCTGTCGAAAATGCGAAGCTTATCCAGCTTACTTTTATGCTTATCAATAGCACTTATTAGGCTTTTGATTTTTTTGGGTACAGGCTTCTGCTTGCTTTCAAAACGGATAACCT